>NZ_JALKFT010000004.1:0-65304 GCF_023242945.1 Frankia umida | reverse complement strand
CCCCGCCGGGGGCCGGGGGGGGTGGCCGCCCCGGGGGGGGCCCCCGGGGGCGCCGGGGGGGGGGGCGGCGGGGGCCGCCGCCTGCTGGGCCTCCTGGATGACCTTGCGCACGATGGGCGCGATCGGCGTCTGGTCCGTCGCCGTTCTGATCCGCTCCTTGGCCTGCCTGCGGTCGGCGCGCGCCGGCGCGACCACCTCCAACAGCCGGGATGGCCCCGACAGCGCCAGCACCGTCGCCGTGCGCGGGTCGAGCGGCCCGTCGCTGGCCGCCGCCGCCCGCATCCGCTCGACGACCTCGTCCCGGGCCCTGGGATACAGCACCGGATGGCGCGTGACCGGTACCAGCAGCACCCGGTCCCGTCGCCGCCCCAGCACCCCTTCCTCCACCAGTCCGTCGACCACCCGCGACCAGGCCCCGCCGAGCCCCTTGTCCATCCGACGCAGCTGGTCGGCGGCGCGCCGGCCACGCAGCGTGCCGAGCAGGGAATGCGCGTCCGCGAGCAGCGGATGGCTCGGCGCGGGACCCGCCGGGGCGAGGCGCCGCCCGTCCTCGACGACGAGCCCGTCCAACCCGAGCTCCGCGACCAGCGCACCGCCGAGCGCGACGTTCAGCGGCGAGCGGGAACTGTTCACCGCCGTGCCGCGCTCCGGGTCAAGTGCCAGCAGCAACAGTTCCTCGGCGAGCAACATGGCGCCCCCTCGTGATCGTCCGCTCGACGCGGGTCAGAAGTCCGAGGATCATGCCCACCCTTCGCCGTGGCAATCGTCCGTCGCCTCCCGGACACCCCCTCGCGCCCCCGCACCCAGCCCGTCGCGGCGCCTGGTGGTTGTCGGTGGGGGAGGGGTCAGAGCCAGCCGGCCTCTTCGGCGGTGCGCAGGGCCTCCATGCGGTTGCGGGTGCTGGTCTTCGCGATCACGGCGGAGAGGTAGTTGCGCACGGTGCCCTCGGAGAGGAAGAGGCGTCCGGAGATGTCGGCGACCGTGGCGCCGTCGCGGGCGGCGACCAGGACGTCACGTTCACGTCCGGTCAGGGGACTGGCGCCGCCGGCGAGGGTGGCGGCGGCCAGGGTCGGGTCGACGACGCGTTCGCCGCGGGCGACCCGGCGGATGGCGTCGGCGAGGGCCTCCGCCGGAGCGTCCTTGACCACGAAGCCGAGCGCGCCGGCCTCCATGGCGCGGCGCAGGTAGCCGGTGCGGCCGAAGGTGGTCACCACGAGCACCTGGGTGCGGGGCGCGGTGGCGCGCACGGCCGCGGCGGCGGCGAGGCCGTCGATGCCGGGCATCTCGACGTCCATCAGGACGACATCCGGGTGCAGCACTGTGACCTGCGCTACCACCTCGTCGCCGCGGCCGACCTGGCCGACGACCTCGATGTCCTCCTCGAGCGCCAGCAACGCCGCGAGCGCTCCCCGCACGAGATGCTGGTCATCCGCCAGCAACACCTTGATCATCCCGGGTTCCCCCGCTCCTGACGACTCGTGACCACATCCTCGAGCTGGAGCTCGACGGGCTGGAGGTGGACGGGCTGGCCCGCGACAGGGCTGATCATCGCGGCATCGACGTCCACGGGGTCGACCACCACAGGGTCGACGTCGACGCGCAGCCGGAAGCCGGGCCGCGGTTCGCCCGGATGCGCAGGCCCTGCCCGCAGCTGCCCGCCGGCGGCCCGGACCCGTTCGGTCAGGCCCGCGAGCCCCGTACCCGCGCGAACGATCCCACCGGACGTGGGCGTCCCGCGGGACGTGGATGGGCTGTGGGATCGGCCGCGGCCGTCGTCGACGATCTCGATGGAGCAGGGGCCCAGGGTGACCCGCAGGTGGTCGGCGCCGGAATGGCGGACCGCGTTGGTGACACCTTCGCGGACCACCCAGCCGAACAGTTCCCGCAGCTGGCCGGGGACCTCGTCGCCGGAGGCGGGGAGCTGGGCGCGGATGCCGGCGGCGGCGAGCACCTGGCGGGCGGCGGCGAGTTCGGTGACGAGGCTGACCTCGCGGTAGCCGGCGACGGTGGCGCGCACGTCGGCGAGGGCCTGGCGGCCGAGGGTGGCGACCTGGGCCATCTCGTCGGCGGCGCGGGTGGGGTCGCGGGCGGCGAGCTTCGAGGCGAGTTCGGCCTTGACCGTGATGGTGGTGAGCGCATGGCCGAGCAGGTCGTGCAGGTCACGGGCGATCCGCAGGCGTTCCTGCTCCTTGGCGAGGCGTTCGATCTCCTGGTTGGCGCGGCGCAGTTCGGCCTGGTTACGGGTGCCGGCGCGGATGCCGTGCATGGCGATCGCGGCGAACAGCACCGGTGTGGACGTCGACCACTGCGGGCCGGTGACCTGCCACCAGGCGATGTGCGCGGGCAGCCAGGTGTCGACGGCGGCGATCGCGACCACCAGCGGGATGGACACGACCGGACGCAGCAGCAGGGTGAGCGCGACGGCGAGGTAGACGGTCATGACCAGGCCGCCGCCACCGACGATCGGCAGGTAGACGGCGATGCAGGCGGTCATCCCGAGGATCAGCGGGTAACGGTAGCCCCGGCGGCCCTCGAAGACGGCCAGCGGCAGCGCCCACAGGTAGACGGCGCTGAATCCGGTCAGCACGACGCAGCCGAAGACGACGGTGGCGGCGTCGTCGTGCAGCGTGGTCATGTCGCTGACGGCGTAACCGAGGTAGATGAGGAAGACGCCGCCGACCCGCCGCCAGCGCCAGGCGCCCATCCCGTGCTCGCCCGGGCGGGGCACCGGCACGGGCGAGAACAGCCAGCGGCGCAGCCCGTCACCCATCGTCATCGCCGCCTCCCCACCGCGCGCGCCGAGCCCGCCGAGCCCGCCGGATGTGCCGAGCCCACCAGATGTGCCGGACGTGCCCGGCGCGTCGGATCTGCCGGGCGTGCCGCCGGTGGCTCGGGGTGGCATCAGGTGCGCAGCTGGTCGCGCAGGTAGGCCCGCCCGGCGGCGGCGCCGAGCAGCAGCGTCCAGATCACCAGGGTGACCAGGCCGCGTGCGCCGACCCAGCCGCCCTCGAGCACCGCCCGGCCGGCCTGCGCCGACCAGAACATCGGCAGCAGCTTCACGATATCGGCCAGCCAGTCGGGGAAGTTCTCCACCGGCACCCAGATCCCGCCGGCCAGGGCCAGCAGGCTGAACAGTCCACCGATGATGGCCTGCATGTTCTCCGGCCGGACGAGATAGCCCAGCCAGATCGCGAAGGCACCCAGGGGCACCAGGCCGAGCAGGATCGACACGCCCGCACCGAGGTAGGTCCCGACCGACAGGTGGACGCCCCGCATCGACGCCCCCGCGACGTAGACCGCCACGATCGGCAGCACCGCGAGGCTGAACCCGACCCCGAGCTTGCCGAGCACGTACTGCGGGCCGGACAGCGCGGTGAGCCGCAGCTGCCGGTTCCACCCGATCGACCGTTCCAGCGAGATCCGCCCCGCCGTCCCGAGCACCGCGTTCATCGCCCCGAAGGACGCCATGCTGATCATGATGTAGGGCGCGACGGTGAGTCCACCGAGCCGATCATCACCGCTGGACGAGCTGAACGCCGCGAACAGGATGATCGGCAGCACCAGCATGAAGATGAGCACCCGCGGGTTGCGCCACGCCCGCCGTACCTCCGTGCGGACGTAGCGCAGATAGGTGGTCAGTGCCGGCGCCGTGGCGCTCCACGCCACATCCGGCTCGTCCGCCTGGGCCTGGCCGTACATCTCACCGGCGGTCATCGGTACGCCTCCGTCCGGTCCGCGGAGTCCGCGGAGTCCGCGGCGGCTGTGCGGTCAGTGCGGGATGTGCGGCCCGCGAGGTCGGCGGGGGTGGGGAGGTCGGTGGTGAGGGCGACGAAGGCGTCCTCGAGGCCGGCGCCGACCACTTCGAGGTCGCGGGCGGTGGGGAAGGCGGTGAGCAGGGCGCGCAGGGCGCTGTCGCTGTCGGGGCAGGTCAGGGCGATCGATTCGCCGCGATGCTCGACCCGGGCGACACCGGGCAGGGCGGCGAGCGCCGACAGCGCGGCGGCGTCCAGGCCGGGCAGGGTCGCGCGGATGCCGCGCCCACCGACGAGGGCCTTCACCTCGGTGGTGGGGCCGTCCGCGATGACCCGGCCGCGGCGCAGCAGGACGATGCGGTCGGCGAAGTCGTCGGCCTCCTCGAGGTAGTGCGTGGCGAACAGGACGGTGCGTCCGGTGGCGGCCCAGGCGCGCATCGACGACCAGAAGGCGCGGCGGCTCTCCACGTCCATGGCGGCCGTCGGTTCGTCCAGGACGATGAGGTCGGGGTCGGGCAGCAGGGCGAGGGCGAAGCGGACCCGCTGGCGCTGCCCGCCGGAGAGCCGGTCGGTGCGGGCGCCGGCGAGGTCGGTCACGCCGGCGCGGGCCAGCACGTCGTCCACGGTCAGGGCGTTCGGGTACAGGTCGCGCACCGATGCGAGCATCCGGCCGACGGTGATCTCCGGGAGCAGGCCGCCGTTCTGCAGCATCGCGCCGACCCGGCCGGCGACGCAGGCCTGGCGGGGGCTTCGGTCGAACAGCCGCACCTCGCCGTCGTCCGGGCGGGTCAGGCCCAGCAGCATGTCGATCGTGGTGGACTTGCCGGCGCCGTTGGGCCCGAGCAGCGCCACGATCTCACCGGCGGCGATGGTGAGGTCCACGCCGTCGACGGCCTGGACGCCGCCGTACCGCTTGCGCACGCCACGCAGCGCCACACTCGACGCCACCACGCCGGACGGCCCGCCCACCGCGTAAGGGTCACTGGTCATGACCATGATCTTCCTCCGCGGTGATGCTTCGCCCAGTCATGACCGTCACCGGTTGACCATGACAGTTGTCATGCCATCCCGGATGAAGGTGACGGAACCACCCAAAGATGTCGCGGAACCACCCAAAGATGTCAGCGCACGGCGATCGGGCGCGATGAATTCCGTCACATCTACCGCTGACGTGAGATGGAGGGGCTAGCGTCCGTGCCGTGACGACTCCCGACTCCGCCGCGGCGAGCGGCAGCGGCAACTACAAGTGGATCGCGCTGTCGAACACGACAGTCGGCATCCTGATGGCGACGATCAACTCGTCGATCCTGCTCATCGCGCTGCCGGACATCTTCCGGGGGATCAGGATCGACCCGTTGGCGCCGGGGAACACGTCCTACTTCCTGTGGATCCTGATGGGATTCCTGCTGGTCACCGCGGTGCTGGTGGTCAGTCTCGGGCGGGTCGGCGACATGTACGGCCGGGTCCGGATGTACAACCTCGGCTTCGCGATCTTCACGGTGTTCTCGATCCTGCTGGCGGTGACGTGGATGCACGGCACCACCGCCGCCCTGTGGATCATCATCATGCGGGTCGGGCAGGGCGTGGGCGGCGCGTTCCTCTACGCCAACTCGAGCGCGATCATCACCGACGCCTTCCCGGAGAACGAACGCGGTCTCGCCCTCGGCATCAACGGTGTCGCGGCGATCGGCGGGTCCTTCCTCGGGCTGCTCATCGGCGGTCTGCTCGCCCCGGTGGAATGGCACCTGGTCTTCCTGGTGTCGGTGCCGTTCGGGGTGTTCGGGACGGTCTGGGCCTACCTGAAGCTCAAGGACAACGGAGAACGCCATCCCGCCCGTATCGACTGGGCCGGCAACATCACCTTCGCCGTGGGTCTGGTCGCGATTCTCACCGGCATCATCTACGGTCTGCAGCCCTACGGCGGGCACACGATGGGCTGGACGAAGCCGTTCGTGCTGATCTGCATGTTCGGTGGGCTCGCGGTGCTGGTCGGCTTCGTGTTCATCGAACTGCGCTCGCCGGACCCGATGTTCCGACTGGACCTGTTCCGCCGCCGTGGCTTCCTGATGGGCAGTCTCACCGGACTGCTCAGTTCGCTCGCCCGCGGTGGTCTGCAGTTCATGCTGATCATCTGGTTGCAGGGGATCTGGCTGCCGCTGCACGGTTACAGCTTCGAGCGGACCCCGCTGTGGGCCGGCATCTACATGATTCCGCTGACGGTCGGTTTCCTGCTCGCCGGGCCGCTGGCCGGACGCCTCTCCGACCGTTTCGGTGCCCGCCCGTTCGCCACCCTGGGGCTCGTCCTGATGGCCGCCGCGTTCCTGCTGTTCGACGTGCTGCCGATCGACTTCAACTATGTCGCGTTCGCCGCGGTTCTGCTGCTGATGGGCCTCACGATGGGCCTGTTCGCCGCGCCGAACACCAGCGCCGTGATGGGTTCGCTGCCCGCGGACGGGCGTGGCGCCGGCGCCGGCATGCTGAACACCTTCCAGAACGCCGCCAGCGTCCTGTCGATCGGCGTGTTCTTCACGATCATCGCGCTGGGGCTGGCGTCCTCGCTGCCCGGGTCGATGTTCTCCGGGCTGGTCGGCCAGGGCGTCGACCCCACCGCGGCGCACCAGGCCGCGGACCTGCCGCCGATCGGCAGCCTGTTCGCCGCGTTCCTCGGCTTCAACCCCACCCAGCAGGTGCTCGGCCCGGATGTCCTGAACGCCCTGCCCCCGGACAGGGCGGACTTCCTCACCGGCCACACCTTCTTCCCCAACCTCATCGCCGGCCCGTTCGGCGACGGCCTGCACCTGGCCTTCGGCTTCGCCGCCGCGATCTGCCTGCTCGCCGCCGCCCTGTCCTGGCTGCGTGGCCCCGACACGGCACGACGCTCCGCCGCGGGCGGTGCGGCCAGCCAGGAGGGTTCGGTCGCCCACGAGGGTGTGGGGCTGGCCCTGGCCGACGTCGGTGACGTCGCCTCCCTCGAGGACGGCGCCGGCGGGCTGCTGCGCTCCACCGCCCCCGACACCTCCCGCGGGCGGTGAGACTGTGCCGTTGCCCTCGGGTGACATCATGATCGCGTCATCGCGCGGCGCTGTGCGGAACAATTGCCGGGTGGGTGACACAGGCACGGCGCCGGACACGACGACCTCAACGCTGGCCCGGTCAGCGGCGGCGACCACGCCGTCCGGACCGGGGCGGGATCTGCGCGGGATCGGGCAGGCCGCCCAGGAGCTCGGCGTGTCCATCCGGGCGCTGCGTTACTACCAGGAGATGGGCCTGATCACCCCGTCCGGACGGACCGCCGGGGGCAACCGGCTCTACGCCGAGGAGGACCTTGACCGGGTCCGCCGCATCCGGGAACTCCAGACGTTGCTCGGCTTCAACCTGGACGAGATCCGGCTGATCCTGGCCAGCGAGGACCGGCTCGTCCAGGTCCGGGTCGAATACCGGGCCACCTCCGACGACGGCGACCGGATGCGGCTGCTGATCGAGGCGCAGCAGACCTACGAGCGGCTACGCGGCGAGGTCAGCGACAAGATCAGGCGGCTCGAGGCCTTCCGCGGCGAACTGGACGAACGGCTCGCCAGGAACCAGCAGGTGCGCTCCGCCGTCGTGCACGCCCGGACCGCCACCGACCCGGCCGAGGCGGCCGAAGCGGTCACAACGGTCCCGACGGAGCCGACGGCCCCGGGGGCGTCGGCGGTCCCGGAGGAGTCGGGGCGAGCTCGACCGCCAGCAGCGCCACATCGTCGCTGAGGGTGTCATGCGTCCAGGCGCGGACGCGCCGGGCGAGATCGGCCAGCGCGTCGTCCAGGTCGCGGCCGCCGCGCCCGGCGAAGGCGGCCTCCACCTGCGCCTGCAACGGGAAGAACTCGCCGGTGGCGGGGTGTCGGGCCTCGCTGACGCCGTCGGTGTAGAAGAGCATCCGGTCGCCGGGGCGCAGCATGATCGTCACCTCGTTGTTCGCGCCGGCCAGCAGCGCCAGCGGTGGCAGGCGGATCGCGACCTGCATCGGACGGACTTGGCCCGCGCGCACCAGCAGCGGGTCGGGATGGCCGGCGTTGACCAGGGTGAGCCGATCGTCGTCGACCTGGCCGACGACGGCGGTGACGAAGTCGTCCAGCCCGCAGACCGTGGCGGCTTCGGCGTCCAGGGCGGTGAGCAGGTCGAACAGGTCGTCCACCTGGCGGGCGGCCAACCGGAAGCAGCCGAGCACGCGGCTGGCGACCCGAACCGCGCCCAGCCCCTTGCCCCGCACGTCCCCGATGATCAGACGGGTGCCCCACGGGGTGTCCAGCACCTCGTAGAGATCACCGCCGACGCGTGCCTCGGCGGCGGCGCTGGCATATCGGACGGCGAGGCGTAACGGCCCCGCCGACGGGGCCAGCGGGGTGAGGATCGACTGCTGGGCCACCTCGGCGACCCGGCTGACGTTCGCCAGCTTCGTCTCCCGGCGGGTGTTGTAACGGCTCGCCAGCACCGCGAGCACCCCGCCCAGAGCCACCCCGCCGAGCCGGACGGCCTGCGCCGCCGGTCCGCCGCCGTTCTGCTCGAACAGGCCGTCATGCAGGCCGAGCAGGAGCCCGTCGAGCACCGCCAGCACGCCGTAGAGCGCGGTCAGCGCCGGTCCGGCGAAGGTGGCGGCGAGCATCGGGGCGAGAACCGCCAGCTCCAGCACGGTCCACTCCCGGTTGGCCAGCTGCAGCCCCGAGACCAGCCCGAGCATCAGCAGCGGCAGCGCCCGGATGAACCACCGAACCCGGCCGCCGCCGATTCCGGCCTGGTCAGGGGCGCTGCTCGGGCGCCTCATGGCAGGGCGCATACCCGCCCCCGAGGACGGCGAAGCCCCGGGGCCGCCGCCGGCTGGGAGCCCGGTCGGCCCCGGCGCCCGCCACCCGGCCAGGACCGGCCGAGCGGATCGTCAGCGGGCACTCAGCGGGCACTCAGCGGGCACTCAGCGGCCGGTCGGCGGATGCTCGGCGGCTGGTCAGCCGTGCGCGTGGGGGTTCGGCGTGAGCTGGCCGCGGGCGAGCTGACCGAGGAAGTCGGTGTTGTCGTAGTAGTGGTGTGTTTCGGTGATCCGCAGGTCGTCGGTCACCTTCGCGACGGTGATGCCGAACATCTCGATGCGCTCACCGGTCGGCTCCACCCCCTTGTACGGCCCGCTGAACGTCCCCCAGTGCCGCCACTTGAACGTGATCGTGGGCGGCGGCGAGTAGACCTCCAGCACCTCCCAGAAGAAACCGCCCGGAAACGCCTCGTGGAACACGTCATGGGACGACTCGAACGTCTCCTGCTCGGCCGAGTAGTACGGGTTCTCCCCGATCAGGACGTTGTAGCTGCCCCGCTCGGCCAGTTCCGCGCTACCGACGGGCTGCCCGCCGTTGACGCTGATCACGACCTTGTCCGCCACCATGCTGACCCAGTCGGCGGGATTCTTCTTGTGCGACAGCTCCATCTCGAACACCTGGACGACTCGCTCGACGATGTCCGCGAGGGAACCGGGCGCGTGCTGCGAGGTGCGTTCCGCCGGCATGTCCTGATGGGACAGGTGGTAGTCCGGCGGTGCGCCGTCCCGCCAGACCGCGTCGGCCGAGGCGGCGATGACCGCCTCCCGACCCTGCACGTGCAGGGGCTGGTCGGGTGTCGCAGTGTCGCTCACGCGTACATCCTTTCGTGGTTGTTCGAGCATGATGCCACCACGAAGGCCATGACCTGGTCATGGCCAGGTGATGGTGGGCCGCCCCGGCAGTGTGTCTCACCTGGGGATGGTTCATCCCGGTGAAAATCCTGGAATGTGGGCGAGAACACCTGGTGGCGGCGGCCGGTCAACGACCCACGAAATTGTCCCTGACCGGAGGGGTTTCGGGAAGGGCCGGAAGTCCGTCGACTACGGCCACCTGGTCCCCGAACTTTCCGCGCCGCACGTGGCACAATGCAGCCCCCGCGCTGGTCGAGTGGGCCGGATGGTGTGGCCACCGGGCCCGTCGGTGGTGGTGTTCCGGTGCTTTTGTTTGCTGTGAGGATGACATCCGCGCTGGCCTGGCGGACGCTTTCTGGATGGGGGCGATGTGGATGGCGAGTTGGCCTGGCGAGTTCCTGGCCTGGGCGGGCGGCGGATGCGAGCCTGGAGCGGGTGACACCGCCGGGTGGCCCGGGTGCCGTGGCGCCGATGCGCAGGCAGTCGCGGTCGCGGGGGTCGGCACAGCGGCGAGGCGATCGTCCGGCGCGCGTCGCCGTGGCATCGACGGTTGCCGGCGGCGGCCGGGGTGAGCCGTTGGGTAACCGAACGGGGGTAGAGGCATCACCGTAAAGGGCTAGCTGCAATCCTCTTACCAGCCAATTCTGACTATAAAAGGCGTGGCTGGAGCAAGCTGGCCCGCAGATGTTGACCGGCCGTTCACGCCGCGCTGCCACCCTCGGCTCGGCGCACCGGATGGCCGTGTCCGGCAGAACGTCAGTGAAGGGATCGAGATGGGCGGACCAGGACCAGCCGCGAGCGCGAGTGCGGGCGCGGGGACTGCCACGGGTGCGACGCCCGGCCCGGCCCGGGGCCCGCTGATCGTCGGCGTGGACGCCGGCTGTGTCACCCTGCATGACGCCGACCTGCTCGTGCACCGGCTGGTCGAGGCTCTGGACCTGCCCGCCGACACCGTCGCCTGCACCCACACGGTCGGGGCGGGCACCGGTCACGTCGCACTGTCGTTCGCCCTGCCCCGGGACTGGCAGGACCGGGCGTCCTGGCGCCGGGTGGCCTACCTCGCCGGTGACCTGGCCGCCGCCGAGCTGACGGCGGCCAGAAGGGCCGCGGCGGGGCTGGGCCGTGGCATCGGTGCCGCGGCGGCCGATCTGGCCCTGACCGGCTTCGTCGAGGTGGAGGCCCTCATCGCCGGCCCGGTGGGGGTGGCCACGGCGGCCGAGCGCATCGGCCCACCGATCCTCGCGGACGGCGCCGCCCAGGCCGTCGCCGACCACACCGAGCGTCAGGGCGGCCGGGCGGTGGTGTACCCGGGAGTCAGCCGGCTGCGCGGCACGGTGTCCGTCGAGACGGTGCTCGGTCAGACCGCCGTCGGCCGGGTGGTCGCCCCGGTCGGCCAGGCCGCGCCCCGACGTTCGGACCTGTTGCGCACCCGCAACCACGTCCGCCCGGTGTGGCGCGACGGCGTCCTCACCCTGCACACCGCCGCCGAACGCGGCCGGGTCTTCGCCCCCTCCGAGGTTCCCCCCGCGGCCGCCGGCCTGGGCTGAGACGTCGAGCGCCGACCGGGTGACCAGCCGGTCGGACGGCCGGCCCCGGGCGCCGCGATCAGGGCGCGATCAGTAGGTGCAGGACGGAGCGTCCGGCGGGTCGGCGGGAGCGCCGGCGCCATCCGGTGCCGCGCTGGCGCCGGTGGTCGCACCAGCACCAGCACCAGCGCCGGCGGAACCGCCAGCGGTCCCGGGCGCGGGGGCGGGGGCGGGTGTGAGGGTCGGGGTCACGACGGCGGTGAAGTCGGAGCCCAGGACGAGCTGGACACCGGTGATGGACGAGTCGGCGATCAGCCCCGCGCCCGGCACGGCGGCGGCCACGGTGCGTGCCTCTGCCTCCTGGCCGGGGCCGTAGCTGACCCGGGACGTCTCGTGGGTCAGCACCGAGGCGTTGCCGGCGTTGCGGGCGCGGAAGCCCTTGGCGGTCAGCTGGGTCGTGACCTTCGCGGCGAGCCCGGCGCGCGAGGAGCCGTTGTAGACCGAGACGCGGACCTGGGACGGTGACGCGGTGGCGCCGGGGCTGAGCGCCGGGCCGGCGGCACCGGAATCGTCGCTGACCGTGGCGCCTTCGACATGACCACCCAGCGGGCTGACGAGGCGGGCGAGGTCGTCCGGGCGGTAGAACTGCACCGAGGCGCGGTTGCCGTGCAGCAGGATGTCGCCGAGATCGTCGACGGCGCCCTCGGCCCGGGTCGGCGCGTGGGTGGGCACGGTCTGCATCTTGATGCCGCCGTTGGTCAGCCCGCGGATGCGGGTCGCCAGGGCCGGCAGATCGGTCAGGTCGGTGTGTTCGTCGAGGGTGAGCGCACCCGCGGCGGCGGACACCAGACGCTGGCTCTTGATCGGGTTCGTCAGCGTGTCACCGCTCATGATCTTGTGGAACATGGCGCCGATGAACTGCTGCTGACGGGCGATGCGGTCGGTGTCGCCGGCCGGCAGGCCGTGGCGCTGGCGGACGAAGGCCAGTGCCTGGTCGCCGTTGACCTGGACGGTTCCCGGGCCGCCCCGGAAGCCGCTCATGGGGTCGTTGGTGTTCGTGCTCGTGCGCCAGCGGCCGTTGTCGTCCTGGAAGCGCTGCGCCGGACCGGTGAACGGCTTGATGCACACCTCGACGCCACCGATCGCATCGGTGATCTTCTTGAATCCCTGGAGGTCCATCGAGATGTAGTGGTCGACATCCATGCCGGTCAGGCTCTGCACGGTCTTGACCAGCAGCGCCGGGCCACCCGAGGAGATCGCCGAGTTGAACTTGTCCTTACGGGTGGAATAGTGCTTGCCGTTCGAGTCGGTGTATTCGGGAATCGTGACGTACATGTCCCGCGGGAACGAGATCATGGTCGTGGTGCCGTTCTCGTCGAGGTGCGCGAGGATCGTCGTGTCGGAGCGCTGCCCCTCGACGTCGCCGTACGCGCCGCCGGTGCCCTCCCGGCTGTCGGTGCCCACGATCAGGTAGTTCGCCTTGTTGACGCCACCCGATCCGTTCGAGGATCCCAGGCCGAGGTCGATCCGGCTTACCTTCCCGTTGATCCACGAGTAGGTCGCCCATCCGCCGACGGTGACCAGCAGTACGCAGCAGGACAGGAACGCGAGAGCCGCCACCAGGCCGCGTCGACGCCCGGGTGGACGCCCTCCGCCCGGGGCGGGTCGACCGGCCCGGCCGGGCCCGGAACCCCGTGGATCCAACCGGGGTGGAAGTACTCGCGTGTCGCGCTGCAGCTGCGGTGTGGTCACATCCCGCCTTTCCTCGAGGGACCCTGCGGGCAGGGTCCGACGTAGTGCGGAAAGTAACACGTATGGGCGGAAGACTCCCATTGGGGGTGCGCCATTCTTTCCGCGTAACGGACACGATGCACCGGCCCCGACGGGGTCTTGACAACCACCCCGGCCGGACGCCTCAGGGCCGGCCATTCGGACCGTCTCCGGGGGACCCACCCGGGGGTGACGGTACGGTCAGGTGGTGCGGTCAGCCGGTGGGCACGGACCAGTGCACCCGGGTGCCGCCACCGGGCGGGCAGTCCAGGCGAAACGTGCCACCGAGGCCCTCGGCCCGGCTGCGCAGGTTCGCCAGGCCACTGCGCCGGGTGGTCTCCCCGAGGCCGACGCCGTCGTCCACGACATCGACGGTGACCTGCCCGTCCGCCGCCCGCACGGTCACCTCGACGGTATGGGCGGTGGCGTGCCGGGCGGCGTTGGACAGGGTCTCGCGCACCACGGCGGTCAGATGGTCACCGACGGTCGCGTCGATCGCGCTGTCGACCGGGCCGTCCAGATGCAGCCGGGGGGTGAAGCCGAACGCGTCCGCCATGTCGTCGATGATGCCGAGGATCTTCGCGCGCAGGCCGCTGCCGGTGGCCGGGGTGGAACGTCCCCGCAGTTCGAAGATGGTCTGGCGGATCTCCCGGACGGTCTCGTCGAGATCCTCGACGTAGGTGTTCATCCGCTCGGCGCGTTCGGAGCGTTCCTCGCTCGCGGCCAGACCCTGCAGGCCCATCGCCACCGCGAACAGCCGTTGCATCACATGGTCGTGCAGGTCCCGGGCGATCCGGTCGCGGTCCTCCAGCAACGACAGTCGTCCGCGGGCGGCGCGGGAGCGGGCCAGCTCCAGCGCGAGCGCGACATGGGCGGCGAAGGCGGCGGCGAGCTCCAGATCCTCGTCGGTGAACAGGCCGCTGCCACGTCGGCGACCCAGCACCAGTGCCCCGGACGTGACCTGGCTGGCGATCAGCGGCACGATCATGATCGGGCCGATGTCGAGGGCGTCGAGTTCCGACCCGCCGAGCGTGCGTACGTCCGCGGCGACCAGCGGCGCCCGGTTGCGCACCGCCTGGCCGGCCAGTGACGCGTCCATCAGGACCTGCCGGGTGCGCAGCAGGTCCGCGTCATGCCCGCCGGCGACGTCGTAGGTGAGCGCTCCGGCCGCCGGATCGCACAGCGCGAGCGCGGTGGTGTCCGCGCGGGCGACGGCGCCCGCCCGCGCGACGATCAGCTCCAGCGGGTCCTCGCCGTCGGCGAGCAGATGCCGGGTGATGTCCGCGGACGCCTGCGACCACAGCTGGCGGTGCTGTGTCTCGCCGAACAGCCGGGCGTTGTCGATGGCCACCCCGGCATTGGCGGCCAGGGCCTGCACGAGCTCCTCGTCCTCGGTGGTGAACACCCGCCCGCCGCGCTTCTCGGTCAGGTACAGATTGCCGAAGATCTCGTTGCGCACGCGGATCGGGACGCCGAGGAACCCCTCCATCGGCGGATGACCCGCCGGGAAGCCCACCGCACCAGGATGATCGGCGATGTCGTCGAGACGGACCGTCGCCGGCTCGGCGATGAGCATCCCCAGCACACCGTCGCCCCGGGGGGTGCGCCCGATCGCCTCGACGACACCCGGGTCCATGCCCACGTGGATGAACTGCTCCAGATGGCCGTCGCGGGCGATCACCCCGAGGGCCCCGTAACGGGCGTCGACGAGCTCGCAGGCGGACTCCACGATGCGCCGCAGCACCACGTCGAGGCTGAGGTCCGCGGTGATCATGCGGTTCGCCCGCAGCAGCCCGCGCAGCCGACCCTGGGTGGCCAGCACGTCCTGCGCCCGGTCGACCAGCTGGGCCAGCAGTTCGTCAAGTTCGAGCCGGGCGACCGCCGGAAAGATCAGCTCACCCGGAGCCGCCTTCGCCCCGCCCCCGCCCGCCCTGCCGGGCCCGCCGGGATGCTCCGCGGGTGGGGAGACCGCCTCCGTGGTGTGCGGGCCGACCTCGTGGTCGGTGCGGTGGTCGGGATGCGCGGGGCGCGACGGCCAGTCGTCGGTCGTCGGCATCGCCTGGCCTCCTGTCCGCCATCCACCATGGTCACCGCAGCCCTGTAATCCTCCTCTGCGATCCTCGGCCTGGTCGGCCGCCCTGCCCAGGGACCTACGGCCCGCCCGCCCAGGTCCTTGCGACTGCCCCCCGCCCGGGCTGGCCCGCGCGGGGGGTGGCGATCCGGTACCCGCGCCCGTGGCCCGAGGCGTCCGGCGTGCGACGTCCGGGGAGCCCGGTGTCGGCGTCAGGCGTCAGGGAGGCTGGCGTGCGGGGAGTCGGTGTCGGTACGCAGGATGATGTCGGCGCGGGAGCGGGTGTCGTCCTGGACGAGCAGTGCGGCTTCCTGGGCGGCCCAGGTGTCCCAGTGCCCGACGTAGACGTCCCCGTCGCGGGCGAGGGCGCGGGTGCGACGCAGCGCGGTCGACGCCTCCAACCAGACCAGCAGGCTCAGGTACGGTGCCGCCGCCCGCGCACCGGCCCCGACTCCCTCGACGACGAGCAGCCCCCCGTCCACCGACAGTGGACGCGGTTCCCGCCAGGCCCGCGCCGTCCAGTCGTAGTGGGGGACGCGGGGCGTGCCGCCGGCGGCGAGCGGGACGAGGACGTCAGCGACCAGCCGTTCGATGCCGGCGGCGAGGCCGTCCCAGCCGCCGTAGAGATCCTCGAGGCTCACGCACGGTGCGGCCAGCAGCCGGCCCAACCGGGCAGCGAGGGTGGTCTTGCCGGCGCCGGAGCGTCCGTCGAGAGCGAGAACCCGCACGTGACCGGCTCGTGGCGGCGCCGCGCGCAGGGCCGCCACGAGCGCCGTCAGGTCGGCTTCGGGGACGTCCACCCGTGGCTCAGCCGCCAAGCTGCGGCGCGGCGGCCGGCGGCTGCGCGCCTGGCTGTGCCTGGATCGCTGGCTGTGCCTGGACGGCCGGCTGGGCCGGTCCGTCGGGTCGGGGCCCCGCGGTGGGAGCCGGGCCGGTGGGCTGGCCGGACGGCGGTGCCTGGTTGATGAAGTCCTTGCGACGGATGAGGGCCAGGGCGAGAACCCCGCCGACGAGCGCGATGCCGCCGGCGACGATCAGCAGGTCGTTGATCGCATCGGCGAAACCGGAATGGATCGCGTTGCCCAGCGCCGCACGGCTGTTCGGGGCCGTGGTCGCGAACAGGCTGTCGGCCTCGCCCTGGCGCAGGCTGTCGGCGATGCGCTCACCCTGACCGCGCAGCGCCGGGACGGTGTCCAACGTGTCGTTGATGCCGCTGGTGAGCCGCGCGGAGAAAATCGACCCGAGAGCGGCGATACTGACCGCCATGCCGATCTGGCGGAAGGTCGTGTTCGCACCGGACGCCATTCCCGTGCGAGCCGGCGGAACGACTCCCACGGCGGTGGACGCCAGCGGCGGATTCACCATCCCACTGCCGAATCCGGCGACCAGGAAACCGGGAACGAGATGCGTCCAGTCGCTGCCGGCGTCCAGCCCGGTCATCAGCAGCAGACCGGCGCCGGTGAGCAGCAGACCCGGGCCGACGAGGAACCTGGTGGGCACCACGCCGCTCAACCGGCCCGCGGCGGTCGAGGCGACCAGCGCCACCACACTGACCACGAGCATCCGAAGACCGGTGCCCAGCGCCGAATAGCCCAGGTCGTTCTGCAGGAAAAGCACCAGGTAGACGAACATCGCGTACAGCGAGCCGTTGATCGCCATCGCCGCGACCGATCCGCCGAGGAACGTGGGCGTGCGCAGCAGTGAAAGATCGAACATCGGGTGGGCAACCCGCTTCTCCACCAGCGCGAACACCACGATCATCACCGCGCCGCCGATGATGCAGGCCAGTACCGCCGTCTCCGTCCACCCGGCCTCGCCGGCGCGGATGAGCCCGTAGACCAGCCCCACCAGGCCCGCGGTGAGTGTGGCGAATCCGGCCCAGTCCGGCCGATGGGCCACCGGCGGACGGGACTCCTCCACCTTCCGCAGCGTCAACGCGATCGCGGCGACGCCGATCGGCACGTTCACCAGGAAGATGCCCCGCCAGCTGATACCCGTGATGATCAGCCCACCGAGGATCGGCCCCAGCGAGGTCGCGATACCGGTGACCGCTCCCCAGATGCCGAACGCCACCCCCCGGTCGCGGCCTCGGAAACTATGTGCCAGCAGGGCCAGCGACGTGGCGAACAGAATCGCGCCACCGACACCCTGCACTCCCCGGGAGACAATCAGCATCAGCGCCGACTGGGACACCCCGCACAGCAGCGACCCAAGAGTGAAGATCCCGAATCCGATGATGAACAGCAGCCGCCGTCCATACAGGTCGGCGAGTGAACCGGCGGTCAACAACAGCGACGCCAGCGTCAGCGCGTACGCATCGATCACCCACTGCACATCCGCGAAGCCGGCATGCAGCCCGGTCTGTATCTCCGGTAGGGCGACGATCACAATTGTCACGTCCAGCAGCAACATGAACGTGGCGCCGCAGACGACGAGCAGCGTCCACCATTTCCGTTCCATGAATCTCCCCGGTTTCGCTGTTGTCCGTCGCCGTGCCTGGCCGTCGCCCGCTCTCGCGGATGCGGTGGTCCGGCTTATGCTGTGGTCTCGCCGGTGCCGTGGTATCGGCTGTGTCGGTGGTTCTGCCGGTGCCGTGGTGGGCGGTGTCGGAACCAGAGTAGGGATCGACTGACCGTCGGTCAATGCACTGACTGACGGTCAGTCGGTGACGTTAGGATGTGGACGACTCGAGGGCGGCCGGCGCGGTCGTGAGGCCTGGGGTGGCGTCCACGAGTCGTGTCCCATCCGGGTTCGTCGCAGTTTTCCGGGTAGTGGGTTCAATGTTCTGGGAGGTGGCGTGTCCAGGTACCGGTCGGCAGACGAACGCAGGTCGCAGCTGATGGCCGCGGGCTCGGAGCTGTTCGCGACCAAGGGTTACAGCTCCACCACGCTCGATGACATCACCCGCCGTGCCGGCGTGTCGAAGGGGCTGTTCTACCAGTACTTCCCTTCCAAGGAAGGGCTCGTGTTCGCCCTACAGGAGAAGGCCTCCCGCGAGTTTGCCGCCCGCGTCAGCGCCGCGGCCGCCGCCCGCGCCGACTGGCCCGGCAAGCTCGACGCGGTGGTCCTGGTCTGTTTCGAGCACTTCACCGGCGGGGCGACCCACGGCGGATCGTTGTTCCAGCACCTCCCCGGCGAGATCGCCGACCCACGCGGCCCTGATTCGTCCGGCCACAAGGCTGCCCACCAGCACCTGGTCGAGGTGATCGGCGGCCTGCTGCACGCCGGCGTCGCCGCCGGTGCCTACCGCATCGACGACGTCGAGGCCACCGCGCTGCTCTTCTTCACCGCCCTGCACGCCTTCGTCCGCCCCCTGCGCCACGACGACGACTCCGTCAGCGACGCCCGCCTTGTCCGCGCCGCCCAGCATCTCGTCCGCGGCGCCGCCGGCGTCTCGTCCGCCGGCGTCTCGTCCGCTGGCGTGCCGGAGGTCGGCGTCCCCACCGTGGGCGTCGACAGGTGATCTCGCCCCGCCGAGGGTGAGTGCGGGATCAGCGAGGTGGTGCGCCGGTGCCGGTGCCGGTGCCGGTGCCATGTAGACGTTCCCATGCGCGGCGGTCCCGTTTGGTGGGACGGCCGGCGCCCCGGTCGCGCAGGGCGACCGGGGCCGCCGAGTCCCGCACGACGGGCGGGCTGTGGTCGGTGTAGCACTCGGCGGCGACGGGCGGGCCGACCCGCTGGCGCAGCACCCGGGTGATGACGACGACGCGTTCCCGGCCGGCCAGCCGCACGCGGATCTCGTCCCCGGGGTGCACCAGGTGGGCGGGCTTCGCCCGCTCACCGTTGAGTTTCACGTGCCCGGCCCGGCAGGCGATGGTGGCCTGCGAGCGGGTCTTCGTCAGCCGCACGCACCAGATCCACGTGTCGAGACGGGCGGAGTCCTGCGGTGACGCCATGGGGTAACTCTACGAACCGGGCTCGGCCGCCGCGATCGGTTTTCCCTCCTGCCCGGCAACGGCGGCGGTGCCGCCGGCGACCTCCCGCGCCGCGAGGGGCGTCCCCGAGAGCCGGGCCCGCAGACGACGCATCGGAGGACGGGTCACGGCGTAGACCGCGGTCGGCACCTTCAGCCGCAGCCGTTCGAACGGCCGGTAGTCGTCCGCCGGGACCAGCCGGGCGGCGAGGTCGGGACGCTGCCGGTGCAGGTAGCGACGTCCACGGGCGGCGTGCAGCGGGTCCGAGACGATCGCGATGGTGCGCGCCGACTCCAGCCACGGCACCGAGAAGCCGACGTTCTCCCAGGTGCTGGTCGCCGCCGTCTCCACCAGGATCTGAGCCGCGGGCACCCCGAGGACGTCACGCGCGTACGCCGCCATCGTCTCGGCCTCGGTGGGTATGCCCGGCGGTCCACCGCCGCTGAAGATCAGTCGACTGTCCGCGCCCGCGCGCAGCGATCGGACCCCCATCTCGGTACGCCATCGCTGCAACGGATGCAGCTCACCGTGCCGCGTCGCCGGAAAGCCCAGCACCAGCACGACCTGCGCCCCACGCTCCCCGCGCCGGACGTGGGCGTGCTCCCCGTACAGCCGCCGGGACGCCCGCCAGTGCAGCATCTCGGCCAGTCCGATCGGGATCGCCGCGACGGCGACCGCCGCGGCCACCGCCCGCGGGCCCGATGCTTTTCGGCGACCCCACGTCCCGCGCGGACCACGCGCTTCTCGGCACTCGCCCGCCGCCCGGGCGAGCTGGGCTACCTCCAGCGTTCGTGCAGGTCGGACGGCCCGCGCAGACGGCCCCGCCCATGTCGGCGGGAGGGTATGGCTGTGTGCGGGCACACTGCCATCCAACACCGTGGCTGGACGCCGCGGCTGTCCGGAAGTGTCACAGCCGATCGGTAGGATCAAGATCAGATAACCCGAGGAGGACAACCCGAGGAGGGTGGATGAGCGAGCGGCCGTTCCGGTTCGGGTTGAACGTCATGGAGCTCACGGGGCCGCTCGAGGTGGCGGCACTGGCCCGTCGGGTCGCCGAGCTCGACTACGACGTCCTGCTCGTACCCGACCATCTGGGCTTTCCGGCGCCGTTTCCCACGCTGGTCGCCGCGGGTGCCACCGCGGATCTGCGGCTGGGCACCTTCGTTCTGAACGCGGCGTTTCACAACCCCGCGCTGCTGGCCCGAGAGGTCGCGTCCACGGATGTGCTGACCGGTGGGCGGTTCGAGCTCGGCATCGGCGCGGGCTATGTGGCCGAGGAGTTCGAAACCGCGGGGCTCGCGTACGGCACCGCCCGCGACCGGCTGGACCGTCTCGTGGCCGTTGTCGACACTGTCTACGCCCGGCTGGCCGACCCCGGGGTCGCGCCGCGCCCGACGCAGCCGCGGGTGCCGCTGCTGATCGGTGGCAATGGCAACCGGTTGCTCACACTCGCCGGCGAGCGCGCCGACATCGTGGCCTTCACCGGCGCGGCGCCGGCCCCGGACGATCCGAGCGCCTTCCGGATTCTGACCGCGGACGGGTTCGCCGAACGGGTCGCCTTCTTCGAGCGGGCCGCCGGGGCGCGGGCCGGTGTGATCGAACGCAACCTGCTGGTGCAGGACGTGCAGATCACCGACGACCGGGAGGCGGCCCTGGCCGCGCGGGCCGGGCGCATGCCGCACCTGAGCGCCGCCGAGCGCGCCACCGTCCCGACCCTGCTGGTCGGCAGCGTCGAGCAGATCGCCGCGCAGGTACGGCAGCTGCGTGACCGGTTCGGCATCACCTACATCACCATCCTGCAGCCAGCCCTGGAGTCCTTCGCCCCGGTGATCGCCGCCCTACGCGGCACCTGAGCGACCGCGTCCGTCCCACCCGGTGGGAAACCGCCGCGGTGCGCACGTCCCGCGGCGTGGGTGCGCCGCGGTGTGGATGTGCCGCGGCGTGGGGATGCGGGCAAGCGGAAACTCGGTGGCCGGGGGAGGGCGGCGCTGGGACGATGAAGCGGTGGCGATCGATGGGCGCGCGGGAGCCGCACCGCGGGAGGCCGGGTTCGACGACCTGGTGACGCAGGCGGCGGCCGCCCCGGTGCAGGGCTGGGACTTCTCCTGGCTGGAGGGTCGGGCGAGCGAGCAACGACCGTCCTGGGGCTACGCCCGGTTGCTGGGGCAGCGGATGGCTCAGGCCGACACGGCGCTCGACGTGCAGACCGGCGGGGGAGAAGTCCTCGCGTCCGTGCCGCGACTCGCCCGGCGCACGGCGGCGGTGGAGTCCTGGCCGCCGAACATCGCCCGCGCCGCCGCGCTGCTCCGTCCGCGTGGGGTCGCCGTGGTGGCGGCGGATGGGGACCGCGGCCTGCCGTTCGCCGATGCCACCTTCGACCTCGTGGTGAGTCGGCATCCCGTGGCCACCTGCTGGCCGGACATCGCCCGGGTGCTGCGACCAGGCGGAAGCTACCTGTCCCAGCAGGTCGGGCCGGCCAGCGTGGCCGAGCTGACCGAGTTCTTCCTCGGCCCGCAGCCGGCGCGGGTGCGTCACCGGCGCGATCCCGCCGCGGCGCGCGCCGCCGCGCGGGCCAGCGGGCTCGACGTCGTCGACCTGCGCGCCGAGACCCTGCACACCGAGTTCCGCGACGTCGGCGCCGTCATCTACTTCCTGCGCATGGTGATCTGGATCGTGCCCGGCTTCACCGTCGACCGTTACCGCGAGCGCCTCGTCGACCTGCACCGCCAGATCCGTGACATCGGCCCGTTCACCGCCCGCGCCACCCGCTTTCTCATCGAGGCCCGCCGCACCCGCTGACGCCACCGTCCCGGCGGATCACCGCCGGTTGGCGGCCGGTACCGCGTTGTTCACCAGCGATATGGTCCTGTCATGTGCGCTGCGACAACCGCGGCCATGCACAAGGGGGAAAATGTTGTCCTCAGTGCGTTGGCCGACGATCTTGGTTCCATCTCGGTCATCCTCGAGTGGGCGGCCGGCCCGGAACAACCACTTGACGCCGATGTCAGTGTGCTGCTTCTCGGCGATGACGGTAGGGTGCGTTCCAACGATGATCTGATCTTCTACAACCAGCCGTCGGGTGCCGGCGGCGCGGTTCGCCTACGGGGTAAGACGCGTACGCCCGACGATGAGTCCGTCGTGTACACGGACATCATTGATCTCGATATGGACGATGTTCCGGACAGTGTCGAACGAGTCCTGCTGGCGGCGAGCCTGGATGGCGATCTGGGTTCGTTGGCGGACCTGAAGTACCTGGGTCTTCGCCTGCTCCGGGGATCGGACGCGGTCGAACTGCTGCGGTTTGACGTCGCCGCGACACAACAGGAGACGGCCTTCGTACTCGGGGAGGTCTATCGCCGCGCCGGTCAGTGGAAGTTCCGGGCTGTGGGCCAGGGCTACGACAGCGGGCTCGGGACCCTCGTCACCGAATACGGCGTCGAGGTCGACGCGGACGACACGGATCCCGCCGCGGGTCTCGACGATGACGCCACCATCGGCGAGACCACGGACACCGGGGCGAGTCGCCCGGGTCCGGTCGATGCGAACGCGAACAGTGCCGGTGGGACAACACCCGCCGGGTCCGCCGTGGCGGGCGACCTGACGGGTGGCACCGATCCGCGGGATCCGCGGGGTACGACCGCGGAGACGTCCGGGCCGACGGTGGCATCGCCCGCCGCCAGGAGCGGAACCGGCGCGGCGGACGGTGTGGGCGCGGCACCCGGGACGGCCGGGTCGGGCCGTCAGGCCACTGGCGTCCGACGCGCACACACGGTCACCACCAGAAAGCGGGTGGCGGCGCGGCGCCTGTCCGCGTCGAGGGGGCGGCGTGCCCTGGCGGTGGAGACGGAATCGCAGTGGCAGGCCGCCCGGCTCTTCCCGGTCGCGGGTATCGGCGGGGCCGCCGAACAGGAACGTCGGGCGACCTCCGCGCTGCTGGCCACCCTTGGCGCGGTACGCGAGTTCGGTCGTTCCCTGACGACCCGGTTCGGCGCGCCGGCCGGCCAGATCGAAACGTTCCTCGAGGTCCCGTTCAATCTCGAGGAACGTCCCTACATTCCGGACGGCCTGATCCGGGTCACGCGGGGGCAGCGGATCTGGACCGCGCTGGTCGAGGTGAAGACGGGTTCGGGTGAGCTTACGGCCGAGCAGGTCGGCGCCTACCTCGACATCGCACGCGACCAGCAGTTCGATGCCGTGATCACGATATCCAACCTGATCACCACCGCGGACGAGCGGCACCCGGTCGGTATCGACGGCCGCCGGACCAAAAAGGTGGCGGTGCACCATCTCTCCTGGGCTGACATCCGGTTTCGCTGCCAGCTCCTGCTGGAGAACGACATGGTGGCCGATCGAACCCAGGGGTACATCCTCGCCGAGTTCCTGCGCTATCTCGAGCACGGACGTTCCGGCGCCCAGACCTTCGAGGACATGGGCCCCACCTGGGTGACGGTGCGGGACAGCGTCGCGGCGGGCACTCTTCGTCCCTCCGACCGCGGGCTGTCCGCGGTGGCCGGCCGGTTCGATCAGCTGGCGCACTTCCTGTGTCTGCACCTCGGTGGTCTGCTCGGGGTGGAGGCGATGCCCCAGTCCGGCCGCCGCTCGGACGCGCTGAGCCGCCGTCAGGCCCTGGCCGACGAGCTGTGTCGAACCGGGACCCTGTCGGCGACCCTGCGGATTCCCGGTGCGGTGGCGCCCTTGGTGGTCAGCGCTGATCTACGGGCTGGACGGGTGGTGTGTTCGGTCACCGTCGAGGCTCCCCGGCAGGGCCGTCCGATGACAAGGGTCCGTTGGATCCTGAGGCAACTGGGCGAGGCCAACGGCAACCTTCGGCTCGAGTCCTTCGAAACTGGCTCGCGGGATGCGGTACGCGCGGAACTGCTGGCGCTCGTGCGACAGAAACCCGAAATCATGATCTCCGACTCGGCGCGTGACATCCGGGCTTTCCGGGTCTCGCTGAGCGCGCCGCTGGGAACCAAACGAGGCGTGGGCAAGGGAACATTCGTGACCTCTGTCATCGAAACGCTCGAGCGGTTCTACGAAGAGGTCGTGCAGAACCTGCGTGAATGGCAGGGCTCGGCCGACGGGGCAGCCGTGGACGACGGAACCGGTGCGGCATAGGGCCGCGCACCGCGAACGCGGCCGCGTCGTTGGAGCACGATCTTCTTTGACCTCGTGTGCGCTCGAAGTCATAGCGTGCGGCGAGCGGACAGGGCGGACGAGTGGGCCCGTCGCCGTCCGATCTCTCGTTACAGCGAAAGGGCGCACCATGACAGAGGCACATCCGGCTCGCGCCAACACGGTGGGGGCCAGCGCGGTGGGGGCCAGCGCGACGGGAACCGGCTCGGCGGGGACGCTGAGCGGGACCGTGGCGTTGGTGACCGGCGCGAGCAGCGGTATCGGAGCCGCGACCGGGCGGGAACTGGCACGGCAGGGGGCGGCCGTCGCGCTGGTCGCCCGGCGTAAGGACCGGCTTGAGCGGCTTGTCGGCGAGATCGAGGCGGACGGCGGGCGGGCGATCGCGCTCGCCGCCGACCTCACCGAGCAGGAGCAGGCGATCGGCGCGGTCGAACGGGCCGTGGCCGAACTCGGCCGGCTTGACACCGTCGTCAACAACGCGGGGGTGATGCTGCTCGGGCCGATCCTCGACGCGCCCACCAGCGAGTGGGACCGGATGATCTCCCTGAACCTGCAGGGGTTGCTGTACGTCTCGCACGCGGCGCTGCCGCATCTGGTCGCCGCGGCCGAGACGGGCCCCCGGCAGGTCGCGGACCTGGTCAACATCAGCTCGGTCGCGGGCCGGCGGGCGTTGTCGATGAGCGGCATCTACAACCTGACCAAGTTCGGCGTGAACGCGTTCACCGAGGCGTTGCGCCAGGAGATCACCACCCGGCATGTGCGGGTCAGTGTCGTCGAACCGGGCGCGGTCACCACCGAACTCACCGACCACCTGCGTCCCGAGATCCGTGAGAACGCCCGCTCGGCGTTCGCCGGGGTGGAGATCCTGGTGGCCGAGGACATCGCGGACGGCGTCGCCTACATCGTGACCCGGCCACGCCGGGTGGCCATCAACGAACTGCTGATCCGGCCCACCGAACAGATCCGCTGACGCGCGCGGCTCCGTCCGGGTGACTGAGCCCCCTGTCCAGCCCTGTCCAGGTCCCGGGCAGGAGGCTCACCCGATCGGGTCGGGTGCGGTGGCGGGTCCGCCTGGTGCCGTGGGCCGGTCGGTGAGCGCGTCGGTGGACGGGCCGGTGGATGAGGTGTGGGGTGACCGCCCGGTCAGGGAACCGGCCAGGACGGCGCCGAGGATGCAGGCGGCGCCGGCGCCGGCCAGCGCGCCCCACAGTGACCAGCCACCTGGCGGCGTCCACTGGGCGGAGTCGAAGTACCACCGTGGGCCGTTGACACCGACGGCATAGCGACGTCCATTGGCCCACAGCGCCACCAGGTGCACCGCGGTGACCAGCGAGGGCACCGCGATCCGCAGGGTCTGGCGGGCCCAGGGCGCCAGCCGGTCGGCGCGGCGGGTGACGATCTCCCCGGCGACCAGCGGCACCAGCAGCGCCAGCGGCAGCAGATAGCGCCCGTACACCGGGAAGCGGGTCTGGCGCAGGACGAGCACGTCCAGGCCGACGGCCACCGCCGCCGCGCCCACCAGGACCAGCGCCAGCCCCACCCGGGTCCGCCGCGACCCGAGCGCGACGGCCAGCCCGACGAGGACGAGCGCGCCGACCCACCACAACCAGTAGGCGAAGTCGGGCATCGGCAGGCTCGCCCAGCCGAACACCCCCACCCACTGGCGCACCCAGGCCTGGGCGTCGAAACCGAGCCGATGCAGTCCTTCGACGACCACCGGACGGTGGATGCCCGGATGCGGCTGCACGGCGCGCTCCCACAGCAGCGTCGCCACGATGCCCATGGCCGCCGGCGCGAGCGCGAGCGAGCGCCAGAGCACCGGCCAGGCCGCTGCCCAGCCCACCGCGGGTCGGGTGTGCCGGCCCGCCCGGTGCTGGGGGCGGCCGGCGGCGAGCACACCGCCGACCACGGCGGCGAGCAGCACCCAGGCGGGGCCGGTGGGCCGCGACAGCGCCACCAGCGCCCCGACGAGACCCGCCGCCGGCCACGTCCACAGGGGCGCGGCGCCCGCCCGACCCATCCGCAGCGCAAGGGAACACAGAGCGAGCGTGCCGGCGATCTCGAGGCCGTTCGTGCCGAGCACCGAGCCGAGGAACAGCACCATCGGGGACGCGGCCAGCAGCACGCCGGACAGCGACACCGGCCCGGCCCGGCGGTCCCAGGCGGCGACGAGCGCGACCGCGAGCAGCAGGGCGACGAGGGCGGCCGTCACCGCCCGTCCGGTGTAGAGCGCGGCACGCGCGGTGTGGGTGCGCGCCATCGCCGCCCCGGGGACGGCATACACGTACGGCTCGTAGGTGCCGACGTAGCTCAACGCCCGGGTGGCCGGCGCCCGGGTGGCCGGCCGGTCCAGGCAGCGGACGGAACGGTCGTTGTGGAACAGGTCGCAGGAGAAGTGGGCGACGCCCGGGTCGACGCCGGCCGGTAGCTCGAACACCCGACTGTTGCGGTTGATCCAGGCGATGCGCTCCGGCGCACCGGGCTGGTCGCCGAACGCCGGATGCGCCAGTCGGCCCGCGACGCCCGTCCACTGGCCGGTGCCGGCGCCGACCTCCTTGATGAAGTTGGCCGGTTCATCCGGTCCGAACCCCGGCGCGTTGCTGCCCACCCAGGCGGACAACAGCAGGGAGAAACCGGCCATCAGCAGTGCCAGGACCACGCGGCCCCCGGGCGCGCGGCGCGACGCCGGTCGGGCGCGCCGATGCATGCGGAACAGTGCGTCTCCCCCGAGGCAGAGGGACTCCGCGCCGGCTGACCACGCGAACGTGGCCGGGTGATCGTGGCCGCGGAGTCGTGGCTGCGGGATCGTGGCTGGGCGATCGTGATGCTACGCAAAGTAGGACGGGCATCAGGATATGCGGAACATCGGGCCATCCCGCACCTTCGTGGACGGTACGACCCGGCTCCGACGGAACCGTCAGGGCGGCCGCGCGCACACGGGTCCATCGGCCCACGCCAGGGAGACGATGGTTTCTGCGTTTATAGTCGTTTTTGTCCGGTACTTTCGGCCGGATGGGTCCTGGGACGAAGCTGGCCGATGCGGTCGAATGATTACGCGGCGACCATTAGTCCTCACGCATCGAAACTTGTTGGCCGATCGGTTCGTTCAACAGGGTGCGACATCCGTCACCGCAGGTGGCGGAAAGGTGGAGACGAGGCGGGCGACCAGAGGTCGATCAGCGGTGCCACCGTGTGATCAGACCATGACCGCCTGATCGGCGCCGTTCCAGGCCATCCCACCGATTCGCTTCCTTGAGCCCCGATCGCGAGGAGATGACGTGAGTTCACCCATCCCACCGGCGACGCCGCCCGGGAAACCCCTGCCCGCGTCGAACCCGTCGCGGCAGAACCACTCGCCGCCGGGCGTACGCGCGTCCTGGCGCCCTGACCTTCAGGCTTCGCTGGTCGTGTTCGTCGTCGCGCTGCCACTTTCCCTCGGCATCGCGGTGGCCTCGGGCGCACCCGTGGCCGCCGGCCTGCTGGCCGCGGTGGTCGGCGGCATCGTCGCCGGTGCGCTCGGCGGTGCCCCGTTGCAGGTCAGCGGCCCGGCCGCGGGCCTGACCGTCATCGTCGCCAACCTGATCAACAGCTACGGCTGGCGGACCACCTGCCTGATCACGGCCGCCGCGGGCCTGCTGCAGATTCTGCTCGGCCTCGGCCGGGTCGCGCGAGCATCCCTGGCCGTGTCGCCCGCGATCGTGCACGGGATGCTCGGCGGTATCGGTCTGACGATCGTGCTCGGCCAGATCCACGTGGTGCTCGGCGGGACGGCCGAGAGCCATGCCTGGGAGAACATCAAGGACATCCCGCGGGCGATCCTCGATCCGCACAGTGGCGCGACCGTGGTCGGCCTGGTGACCATCGCCGTGATCCTGCTCTGGCCACGGCTGCCGGAGGCGGTGCCCGGCGCCCTGCGGCGGATGCCCGCCTACCTGGTCGCGGTCGTCGTGGGTACCGCCTTCGCCGGGATCGCCGGCTTCGACGTGCCCCGCGTCGATCTTCCCGCCTCGCTGTTCGACGCGGTCGCCCTGCCCGAGCTGCCCGATCACGACTGGTCCGGGGTGATCCTGGGGATCGTCACCGTCGCGATCGTGGCCAGCGTCGAGTCGTTGCTGTCCGCGGTGGCCGTGGATCAGCTGGCCACCTCCCGCGGCTGGCGCGGCCCCCGGGTCAACCTTGATCGCGAACTCATCGGCCAGGGTTCGGCCAACCTGCTCTCCGGTGTCATCGGTGGTCTGCCGGTCACCGGCGTCATCGTGCGCAGCTCGACGAACGTCGCCGCCGGTGCCCGCACCCGCTCCTCGGCGATCCTGCACGGCGTCTGGATGCTCGGCTTCGCGCTGTTCCTTGGTTTCGCCGTCGAGTGGATTCCGCTGGCGGCTCTCGCCGGGCTGCTGGTGGTCGTCGGCATGCGGCTGGTCAACATCTCCCACCTGCGCCACGTCCGCCGCCACGGGGAACTGCCGGTCTACGCGGTGACCCTGGCCGGTGTCGTCGGCCTGGACCTGCTCAAGGGGGTGGGTCTCGGTCTGCTCACCGCGCTCGTGCTGGTGCTGCGCCGGGTGCTGTGGTCCAGCGTGCACCTGCGCCGTGACGGTGAGCTGTGGCAGGTGGAGGTCGAGGGGACGCTCAGCTTCCTCGCGCTGCCACGCCTTGCCCGGGTCCTCGCCCGGATTCCCGCCGGTGCCCCGGTGTCGATCGAGCTCATCGTCGACTACCTTGACCACGCCGTCTACGACCACCTTCGCGGCTGGTGCGCCAACCACGAGGCATCCGGTGGCTCCGTCCAGATCGACGAGATCGGTCGGGTCTGGCTGGGTCGCGCCGACCTGAGTCAGCGCCGTCGTTCGGTCGTCCCCCACCTGCCCCGCTGGTTCGCCCCCTGGTCACAGTGGCAGGACAGCCCCTCCACCCAGGACGCCCCGTCCGCCCAGAACAGCCCGTCCGCCCCGAACAGCTCCTCCACCGCGGACGCCCCGGCGGTGAGCGGTACGTCGGCCGGGTCGGTGACCACCGCCTCGTCCACCAGCCCGACCGGTACCCGGACCACGTCGGAGGCCGACGCGGCGGGAGCCGCCGCGGGCACGACCGGCGCGCCGCCCGCCGAGAACCAGGTGCCCTCCGGTGCCCAGGCACAGGCCGAACTCGACCACGTCGGGACGATCATGGTCGGGGTTCGGGAGTTCCACCGCCGGGCGGCCCCCCTGCTGCGGGACACCTTCGACGGTCTCGCCGCCGCGCAACAGCCCGGTGCGCTGTTCCTGACCTGCGCCGACTCGCGGATCGTGCCGAACATTCTCACCAGCAGCGGCCCAGGTGACCTGTTCACGGTGCGCAACGTCGGCAACATCGTGCCGCGCAGCGCGGCCGCGTCGTCCGGCGCAGCCTCGCAACTCGTCATCGGACGGCCTGCCGGGCACGGGACGGGCATGGCCCGTGGGCGCGGCATGGCCGCCGGGGTGGGCATCGGCGCCGGGACCGGGCCACTGCCCAGCGTGCCGTTCTCCACCGAACTGTCCGTCACCGCGGCGGTGGACTATGCCGTGGAGGTACTGCAGGTACCGGCGATCGTCGTGTGCGGGCACTCGTCCTGCGGCGCGATGAAGGCGCTGCTGGCCGGGTCCGGTCCGCTCGACTCCGCGCTCGCCGGATGGCTGGCGCACGCCGCGGCGTCGCTGACACGCACCCCGCCGCCCGGCACCGAACACCTGGCGCCCGTCGAACGGCTCGGCCGGGCCAACGTCGCCCAGCAGCTGGAGAACCTGCGCGAGCAGCCGACCGTGCGCCGCGCCCTGGAAGCCGGCTCGCTACGCCTGGTCGGCATGTACTTCGACATCGCCGATGCCCGCATCTCCGTGCTCGACCAGGTCAGCGGCCGGTTCGTCGACCCGGCGGACGCGCACACCCCGCTGGCCCCGCCCCGGCTGCAGGCCCTGGGCTAGGCCACCCGGTATCCCGCGGCCCGGCGCGGTTCCAGGCCTACCGCGGGCAACGGGTCCATCCCGCCCTCGCCCGTCCCGTCACCCCGCTCTGGGGACGAGTCGGGCGAGCATCGGCGGGATGTCGCCGGTGTGCAGCACACCGAGGTGGTGGGTCGCCCGGGTGAGCGCGACATACAGGTCATGGGCACCGCGTGGCGACTCGGCGAGCACCGCGTCCGGGTCGACCACCAGGACCGTGTCGAACTCCAGCCCCTTGGCCTCCCGCACCCCGAGCACCACGACCGCGGCGGTCAGCCTCGCCCGCGGCCCGGCATCCACCTCGGGCACGACCGTGCGGACCGCGGCGGTCACCTCCGCCAGCCTCGACGTCGGCACCAGCACCGCCATCCGCCCCGCCCCGCCAGCCCCACCCGCCCCACCCGTCCCGCCGGATGCCGACGCGCCAGCCCCACCGGCCTTCGACGCGGACGCGGACGCGGCGTCGGGGGCTGTCGGGGCGACGTCCCGGGTGCGGATGGTCAGGCGTTCCAGCTCGCGGACGACGGACCGGGCCACCTGTGGGCCGAGATCCTCGTCGGCGACGCGCAGCCGCCACGGGTGATGCCCGACCGTACGCACCGAGCGCGGTGGTTCCTGCGGGGGAGACAGGGTCGCCAGCACGTCCACGGCCACCGCCATGATCTCCGCCGGCGTCCGGTAGTTCACCGTCAGGGTCTCCCACCGGGCGGGCGTGCCCGCCGCCGGGTAGGGCGCCAGAACCCGGTCCCAGGACGTGGTGCCAGCCGGATCGCTGGTCTGCGCGACGTCACCGACGATCGTCATCGAGCGGGTCGGACAGCGGCGCATCACCATCCGCCACGCCATCTCGGACAGCTCCTGCGCCTCGTCGACGACCACATGCCCGAACACCCAGGTCCGATCGGCGAGTGCCCGCTGCGCGATCGTGCGTGGATCGGCGTCCTCGTGCCGCTCGGCGAGTCGGCCGGCGTCGATCAGGTCGACGGCCATCATGATCTCCGGGTCGTCCTCGATGTCCCGGGAGAGGATGTCGAGCACACCCTGGGCGTAGGCGACCCGGGCCACGCGTTCGCGCAACGCGGCCGCCTTCGCCGCCTGGTCGTCGTCGCCGATCAGCTCGGCGGCCTCGTCCAGCAGCGGGATGTCCGCCGCGCTCCACCCACCGACCGGCCTCGGCCGCGCGGGCACGCCCGAGTCCTCGCCGCCGGCCTGGCCGTCCGCGTCCCGGTCGTTGTCGGGCTCGAGGTCGGCCCCGCCGCCGCTGCCAGCGTCGCCGTCGGTCACGGCGCGCAGCTCGCGTAGCCAGTCGTTGCCGTCGGTGTCGTCCTCGGCCAGGGGCCGGTGCAACAGCTGACGCTGCTGGGCGGACAGCTGCGGTGCGACCGCGGCGAGCGTGCCCGGGTCTGCGAACAGTTCGGCGACGAGCTGCTCGGGGGTCAGCGCCGGCCACAGTTCGTCGAGGACGGTCCGCACGGCCGGATCGCCGCGCAGCTCACGGCGCAACTGGGCGAGGTCCTCGTCGTCGAGCAGGCTCGAACCACCCGACCCGGCGGGGGCGAGCAGGTCGAGCGCCTCCGGGTCGGCCTCCAGCACCGCCGCGGTGATCGTCTCGGCGGCGTAGCCGTCCGCGACCTGACGGGCCAGCGCCTCGATCACCGCTCGCACGAACAGTGGTCGGGCGTCGTTGTGCAGCTCACCGGACTCCCGGGCGAGCGCCCGGGCGCGTTCGCAGGTGGACCGTTCGAGCAGGAGCAGCCGCTCCTCGGTGTGGATCTCCAGGGTGTGACCCTGCGGCAGCCGCTGGCGGTGGCGCACGGTCGCGGCGAGGATCTCGGCGAGCGCGGCCCGTCCCTTGAGCTCGGCGGTGGCCGCATCCTCCAGGCGGCGCGCCGTCACCCCCGGATAGAGCGCGTCGACCGTCGCGCTGACCACGCTGGTCTCCCCGAGGGAGGGCAGCACGTTCTCGATGTAACGCAGGAACGCCGGATGCGGCCCGAGTACGAGCACCCCACTGCGGGCCAGCTTCTCCCGGTGGGTGTAGAGCAGATAGGCGGCCCGGTGCAGGGCCACGGCGGTCTTCCCCGTCCCCGGCCCGCCCTGCACGACCAGGACACCCCGCTGATCCGACCGGATGATGCGATCCTGCTCGGCCTGGATGGTCGCGACGATGTCACTCATGCGGCCGGTGCGGGCGGCGTTGAGGGTGGCGAACAGCCCCGGCTCGCCGGTCAGCGGGGTGGCCCGATCGGGGGAGTCGCCGTCGGCGCCGACGTGGGAACCGGGTGCGTCCGGACCAGGGGAGTCGGCCATCTCGAAGATGTCGTCCTCCACACCGGTCACCGCGCGCTGCCGGGTGGCGATGTGCCGGCGTCGGCGCACGCCAAGGCGCTCGGCCCCGGTCGCCGCGTAGAACGGCCGGGCCGCCGGAGTCCGCCAGTCGATCAGGAGCGGCTCGTAGTCGGCATCGTCGTCGAAGATGCCCATCCGGCCGACATAGCGGCGTTCGCCGCCGTCGAAATCCAGCCGGCCAAAGCACAGGCCGATCTCGGCGGCCCGCAGCCGCGCCAGGGTGGCGGCGCAGTCGGCACTGGCGACCTCACGCTCGAACCGGGCCCGCGGCAGGCTCTCGGACCGCAGCAGAACCCCACGCAGCCGCGTCGAGGCACGCCGACGCAGAGCGTCAAGCCGATCGTAGAGAGCCGAGACGTAGGCCTGCTCGGAATCCAGATCCTCTATTGACAACTCGGCCACACCTCTGCTATTTTCTCGCCGCTTTCAAAGTCTTTTATAGTGGCTTTCGGGAAGTCTAGCCCGCGGTCGTCGGGGCAGCTGGCGGTGCCTGCTGCCGTTGTCCGCAGATGTTGCCCTGATGGATATCATGGCATTATCGCGCCGGCTTCGTTCCGGTCCCGTGTCCGCCTCCGACGCGGGTATACCCCGGCCAGCCGAGTGTGACGACAGTTCCCGGAATCACGCGCTTTCTGGTCGAGCGGCCGGCGTCTTCCCCGGCTGCCGCCAGCGGGGGAGGGGGTGGGCTGCCGTGCCGTCCTCGCACCGTGCCGTCCTCGCACCGTGCCGCCGTGTCGCCGTGCTTCGCCGGGTCGCGCTGGCCCGCTGCTCACGGATGCTCAGGGACGGCGTACCGGGTCGAGCCGCGGGGGTGGACGGCAGGAGTGATCGAGGCGCCGCCGTCGATGCTACGCTGACTAAACGTTGACAGAGTATCTACCCTCCGTAACTATTTGGATGATCATGACGGATGTGTGGACGACCCCCGAGTACATGCGGCGGACGCTGTTCGGGCCCGGTCAGGAGCTCCTCGAAGCTCAGCGGGAGGGGCGGCTGCTTCCGGTGACCACCCCCTTCGGGCTGAACGCGCGGATCGTGACCCGCTACGACGAGGTCCGCGCCATCCTCGGAGACGCCGACCGGTTCGGCAGCTTCGCCGGTGGTTTCCTCGCGTCCCCGGTCAGTGCCACCGATGCCACCGCCGCCGCCCGTGCCGCGAGGGCCACTGGCGTCGCGAGTGCCGCTGGTACCGCCGAGGGCGTGGAGGGAACGGCTGCCGCCGGTGGCCCGCACGCGGCCACCCTGGCTGACCTTCGGGCCGGCAACCTGCTCGTCCTCGATCCACCCGATCACACCCGGTTGCGCCGCATGCTCACCCCGGAGTTCACCGGTGCCCGGATGCGGCGGCTCCAGGCGCGGGTCACCGAGATCATCAAGGATGCCCTCGACGACGTCGAGCGGGCCGGGCGTCCCGTGGATCTGGTGCCCACCTTCGCGCTCGCGGTGCCGTCCCTGGTGATCTGCGAGCTGCTCGGCGTGCCCTACGCCGACCGGGACGCCTTCCACCAGCGCACCGCCCGTCAGATCGACGTGACCCTGCCCGTCGACGAGCGGTTCGCGGTGGCGGCCGAGAGTCGGGCCTACATGGCCACCCTGGTCGACCGGGCTCGCCGTGAGCCGGGGGAGGACACCCTGGGCATGCTGGTCCGTGAACATGGCGACGAGCTGAGCACCGCCGAACTGGTCGGCCTCGCGAACCTGCTGCTGATCGCCGGGCACGAGACGACCGCGAACATGTTCGCCCTCGGCACGCTGGCGCTGCTGCGCCACCCCGAGCAGCTCGCCGCCGTGCGTGACGATCCCGCGATGACCCTGCCCGCGGTGGAGGAACTGCTGCGCTGGCTGTCGATCGTGCACGCCGCCGTCCCGCGTACCGCTCGCGACGCGGGTGCGACGTTCGGCGGACGGGAGGTGGCGCCCGAAGACCACCTCGTGGTTTCGCTGCCCGCGGCCAACCGGGACCCGGCCTTCATCGACGATCCCGACCGCCTCGACATCACCCGGGGAGCCATCGGTCATGTCGCCTTTGGTTTCGGTCGCCACCACTGCCTCGGTGCGCCGCTGGCCCGGATGGAGCTGCGCATCGGCCTGCCGGCGTTGTTGCGCCGTTTCCCCGACCTCGCGCTCGCCATACCCTTCGAGGAGGTGGTTTTCCGGACCGACACCGTCGTATACGGTCTGCAAAGCCTTCCGGTGACATTCTGACGGAACCCGGCTGTTCCTCGGGCGCCCGACTGTTCTTCGGACGTATCGCAGACGCACCCGATTTCGCGTACGGCGGAAGGTGGACGGCGGGGTGCGACAGTGGGTGCCGTGCGTCACATGGGCATCTGGTGGTGGGTGGTGCGCCGGGGCGTGCGGGGTGGTGGGAGCGGTGCGGCATCGGCCGCGGCCATGGGAATGTGACGGCCGCTACGTGGAACGGCAATAGCGGGGGAACATCGTGTGACCGTGGTTACCGTCCAGGCCGGATTGTGAGCGCCATTACTGTGGGCCAGCTCATATAGGTCGACGAATGCGCCGGACTGCAGTCCACATCACGTTGTCCGGTCACCCCGTAGTGGTCCTTCCGGGTGCAGAATGATGGCGGGAGATGACAGTGGCCCGTCCTCCCCGGTTGTGACTGAAGGAGTTTCTTATGAGCGCCCACCAGAATTCCGCTTTCTCGCTGCGGGATGCGTTCGCCGCGTTCCGTGCCCAGCGTGCCCTGCGTGCCCAGCGCCGTGAGATCGCACTGCTGTTCGCCGACCCCGACCTTTCGCCGTCCGCCCGCCAGGAGATGGCCACGATCGTCCTGCGCGCCAACAGCGAGCAGGCCGCCCAGATCGCGGTTCCGGCGCAGCGGAGCGGGGCGCAGCGGAGCAGCAAGCCCGGCCTGCGCGTCCTCGAGGGAGCTACTGGCTCCCGCTGACACCAGTGCGGTGGCCTGAGATCGGGGCCACTTCCGGGGTCCCGCCGTGAAGGCGGCCAGCCCCGACTGGCAACGGGTGGAATCAGCCGGCGCGGCCGCGATGGGCCGTGCCGGCCGGATGTCCCGGCGCGTTGGCGCCCGGGCACCCCGCGATGCGAGGATGCCCGGCATGACGACGGTTGAACGGTTCGAGGTACAGCGCACGGTCGCGGCGACGCCCGACGTGATTTTCGCGGTGCTGACCGATCCGGCGGGACATGTCGCGATCGACAGTTCAGGAATGTTGCAGTCCACCGAGGGGCAGCGCGTGGCCCAGGTGGGTGACACGTTTGTCGTCCACATGGACCGGGAGTCGCTCAACGACTATCCCCTCGGCAAGTACGACGTCACGGTGAAGATCACCAAGTTCGAGTCGGACGCCCTCCTCGAGTGGACGATCGGCGGCGGGATCGTCAACCCACCGCTGCGGCACCTGTACGGCTACCAACTGCAGCCCGTTGAGTCCGGCACTCTGGTCACGTCGTACTACGACTGGAGCGAGATCGACGAGGCGTATCGGGGGAAGGGGATCTTCCCGGTGATCCCCGAGGCGGGCCTGCGGGCGACGCTGGGCATCCTGGCCCGCACCGTCGAGCAGCCCGCGCACATCAGGGCGCCCCGGTAGCGCCCGCCGCGATAGCACTGTGGCTGTGCAGCCCCTTCCGGTCGTCCTCGTGTACCGAAACCAGCCCGAGCGGCTGGTGGACACGATCGACGCCTTTCGCGCCCAGGACGTCCCCGTCGTCATCACCGTCGTCGACAACGGCTCGGCGACGGTGCCACCGGTCGAGGCCGACGATGTCATGGTGGTGCCCGCCGGCGGCAACGTGGGATTCGGCCCGGCCGCGAACATCGGCTACCGCCGGTTCCTCGAGGACCCGACCGCCGGTGAGTGGGTGGTCCTGGCGCCCCACGACGCGCTGCCCGCGCCGAACTGCCTCAGTGGCATCCTGGCGGCCCTCGCCCAACGGCCGCGGGCGGGCCTGGCCTGCGCCGATGTGGGCGACGGCGCCACACCGGTCACCGACCCGTACTTCGGTGGCATCCTCATCCCGGCGCGCGTCCACGAGGGCTGGGAGCCCGCCGGCCACCCGCACGGCACGCTGATGTTCGCCCGCCGCGCCTGCCTCGACGAGATCGGTGTCTTCGACGAGCGCTACTTCGCCTACTGCGAGGAGGCCGACCTGGCGCTGCGTGCCCGCGACGCCGGCTGGGAATGCGGCCTTGTCCGGGGCGCGATGGTGAAGAACCCACACATCAGCTCGACCTCCGCGGCCATCGACTACCTGCAGCTGCGCAACACCCTGCTGCTGGTCCGGGATCACTCGGGTCGCTACCACACGTTCATCCGCTTCTGTATCGCTCTGTGGCAGCTCGCCGCCGGTGCGGTGGCCCCATCCCGCCGCGGCCCCTACTGGCATCCCAGAGGACGCCTGCGGGGGCTCGTCGACTTCGTCCGCGGACGCTTCGGCCCGCCCCCCGCCGACCTGCTCCCCGACCACTGAGTCGCCGAGCCGCGCGACCGCCGTTTCGAACCTCGTCGGATGTTGGCGTGTTAAGGCCGACATGACGGGCACGCTGTGAACCATGCCGGCGCAACGGCCGCCGGTTGGACGACAGACAGCTCGAGGAGGTCACGATGAAGATGCTGCGCAGGCTCCGCGGTGAGGCCCGGCATGACGTGAACGCGGCCGACCGGTCGGCCGCCCGAGGTCTCCGACGTCTGCGTCGGCGCTCGCGTAACCGCTCGGCGGCCGGCGCCCGCTACTGATTTTCGCTGACGATATGCCACGGCCGCTGCCCGCTGAGCCTTTCGGCCCGGCGGGCAGCGGCCTGTCGGCATGACGGGCTTTCAGACCTCGCGGTCCAGCCGGTAAACGTAATGCAGCGGATCGTCAATTGGGTTGTCCGGGGTGAGGTGCCCCTGGGCGGCCCGGCGGAAGCGGGCCTTTTCCAGCGCTCGCCAGGACGCCCGGTTCGCCGCGACCACCGGAACAATCACACAGTCGGATTCGGGATGGTCGGACCACGTCCTGGCGACCATTGACGTGAGCATGGCAGGTCCGAGGCCGCGCCCGGTCTGGCCGCGGTCGCCGATGAGATAGTCGAGGCTCATCGCGCCCACAGGCACCTCGATGACTGGTCTCAACTCGTCGAGGTACTCCGAGTAGTCGATCAGACGACATCGTTGCACCAGGCCGAACGGCTGATCGTCCAGCAGCGCGAGGAAGTCCTGTGCGGGCTCCTCGCCACGGGCCGTCGGGCCGAAGTCACGCCGGACGGCCTCGGGCGTGGTCTCGTGGTTCCACCAACGGGCGACGTGCGGTTGCTCCAGCCATGCCCCCAACAACGGAAAGTCGTCTTCCGTAACCCGGCGCCACCCGATCATCTGACTCCCGTCCATCCCCGCCCGGGCCCCTGTCGCTCACTTCCCGAAGCCAGAACCATTCGTGCTTCCACGGAAAAATGTTCGTCATGCACATCCGAGGCTATCGAATCGGCCCTGCCGTCGGGCGCCTCGCTGGCAGAGCGGACGCTCCGCCGCGCGAGGGCATGAGGTGGGAGGGCTGCTCGGACGATCTCGATGACGGCGACTCCACATGGCAATGTGAAGACTATTTGTCCACCCCGGGTGAGGCTCGTTTTGCGTCTTCATGATTCGGTAGCCGTAGTGAAATGGTTGTATCCGCCGGACGGAAATTCAGATGGGCCGCGTAGTGGTGGCTCCAAGGGGAGGTTCGCTGGGGGTGTCGCGGTCGGCGCTGATGGTGGAGATGCCTGATGGTCGGCGGGGGAGGGCTGTCAGAACTGGTACCCAGATCCATAGCCCTCGCGTTGCTAGTTCCCGTTTTCGCGCATGGCGGAGGCCAGGTTCCCGGCACCGTTCGACCGGCCGGGCCCCGTCCGCCGGACCCACTCCCTACCCTCCGCTGCGATCCCTTCGAGGACGTGGATAGTGTGCTGAATACCGGCGGCATCCTGCGTGATTCTGGCCACGGACTCGCGTGTCTCATCGGCTGGGAGTTCGTCCAGTACGGAGTCGGCCATCTGCATCTTAATCGACTGGCCGTTCATCAGTAGGAGCTCGAACTTCTGCACGTTGCCGGTGCCGCGGTCAACTCTGAGAGAGGCAACCGCGTCGAAACGGTAATTCAGGCGCCCCTGATCATCGAAGCGGCCCGTCACGAAGTCCAGGTCCGACGCGAAGTTCCGAACCCCGTCAGCGGTGAGCAGGAAGACCGAGATTTGGTACTTTTCGTACCTCCACGGACCGAGGCGAACTCGGGCCCGCTTGCTCGAAGCCGCCGGCGTCTCGATGAAAGCGTGGGCGATGACGTCGCTCGCTGCCAGCCGGTAGTGGCGCAGCGCTCGTTCGAGAAGGAGCTTGCGGTCGCAGTCCAGCCACCGTGCCATCTCTGGGTCGCGCGGCCGGTCGGCCAGCTTCGTCCGCCACCGGTCGAAAGCCTTGCTCCGAGCCGCCAGAACCTCGTCGTGCTGATCCTGCTCGGCCTCGAATCGGCGGCGTTCACGTTCCATGGCAAGCCGGGCACGAACATGGACGACGCCGCCGCGGTATACGAAGAATGCGGTAACCAGGGCAAGGAGAATGTCGATTTTGGCCACGGCAAAAAGCATCCACGCGCCGCCGCCCAGAAGCGCCGCCAGCCCCCCCTGCCCGCGGGCACCGAGACGCGGCACCGCACGCAACTCCCTGGTGTAAGGGACTCGGGTTTCGCCGGTCCAGATGCGCTTGATGTGATCTGCCTCGTGTCGTAGCAGCCAGGCGACCCGCCGGATGCTGATCCGCGAAGGTCGGTAGAGTTCAACGATTTCGTTGCGGATACTCTGTCGCGTATCGACTGTTCGCTGTAGCCAGTCCCCAGCGGAGAGTCCCCCCGGTAGGTATGTGGCAACATAATGGTCGAAATCATGGTCGACCTTGCGTGCGAATTCGCCGGGTGGAAGTTCCGCGTCGGCTCCGACGTACTCCAGATTCCATTCCGTCTCGTCTCGAAGACCGAGCAGTCCGATAGCGCTGATCGCCATGCACCCGAGAATCACCAGAATATGTCCAGCGAAAGCCAGTCGAACGGCGAGACCCAACGCGCAGGCGACGAGGAGAACCGCCGAAGCGACAGCACGTACGTGGGATCCGGGCGGGTCGACGAGCGGGCGCGGAGGGCGAGCCCGAGGTTCGATGGGTACCGGTTCGAAGAACTTCCAGACCCGGTCAGGGCGCGCCGCGGCCAGCTGTCCGCCCCGGGCCTGGGCGAGCGCGAGCTCCCACATCTTGTCCTCGAGCGGGCCTTCCAGGAACTGCTCCATGTGACGGAGGATCAAACCTTGCTGCAGGTCGGGCAGACAGTCGAGTTCCTTGAGCGCCACCGTGATGTCGGCGTCCGTCCGCCGGGCCGAATCCAGCAGCAGGAGGACGACACGCACCCCATCCACCCAGACGTCCCGGCCATTGGCCGGTTCCGGCGGATTCGCCTGCAGGTCCCGCAGATGCCTGGCCTCGTCGGCCGACAGCTCGTCCCGCGAGCGTCCGCTCACCAACGCGAGCAGCCAGTAGAAGAGCATCTGATCGGTTCGCGCCGGACCAATGGCCGCGTCCCCCATGAGCACCCGTGCCTCGCCAGCCATCCCGCCGTCGAGGTAACGGACACCGACGTCGAACTTCTCCTTCGGCCCCGCACCGGGCGGGAGCGTGTAGTGGTTGACGTCACCGTGGACTGTGCCTGCCTGGACATCGACGTGGGAAAATCCGCTGGCGACATTGGACGAGGAGCTACCAGTGGGCGGGGACCCCCACTCGTCGGTCACGACAGTCCTCGTGCGAGGGCTAGGACAATGGCGACCTTCGCGGCGAGGTCGGCCACGTCGCCGACCAGTCCTCGTACCTTCTTCAGCGCCACGAGCAGAGTGCGTCTGCTGTCCGGAGAGCCCTCCTGAAGTGCCTCGTCGGCCGTAGTGAGCTCGGCCTCCGCGGCGGTGAAGGTGTCATCGTCCACGGTTCCAGCCGTGTGCGCGCTCCGCAGCTGAGCACGGAATCCGACGAGTGCCCTCGACAGGTCCACAGGAGCCTGCTCACCGGTGGCGCCGACGTTGACGTCACCTTGGACGACGCCGTACTGCGCACCGACATGTGCGTGTTCCGAGGCGATGATCCTGATGTTCTGGTTCGGCGCCTTCATGGTGGGTCCCTTCCCGATCATCGTCTCCGCGGCATCGGCCAGTCCGATGTCCACGGACAGCTCCTCCGCCAGAGCCGTGGGGGGGGGGGGGGGGGGGGGGGGGGGGGGGGGGGGGGGGGGGGGGGGCCGGGCCCCCCCGGGGCGCCCCCCGCCCCCCCCAGGCCTCGCTCCTGCCATAGCTGGCGGTCGGTCAGCTCCTTGGTTCCGTCCGCGTGGTCGCTGATGCCACGAACCACGACCACCGGCAGAGAGCTGTTCATCTGCCCGGCCTGGGCGGCGCCCGCGCCTTCCATCTCGATTGCGAGTGTGTCGTTGTAGTGATCGTGAAGCCATCGGGCCAACGCCGACTCGGAGGAGTTCAGGACCACCTCTCCGGCCGCGATCGGCCCGAAGTACACCGGCGGCAACGCGCCAGCCTTGACCGGCTGCCGCGCCCAGGACTCCGTCCTGTAGAGGTGACGGGCGATCTGATCGGCGCGGTGCGAAGTCGGCCAGGTACGGGGTCGTCCCCAGAGCCCCTCGTCTTCGCTGGTGGCGCCGTGAAATGCATAGACGTGAGTGGCCACCACGATGGAACCGAGCGCGATGTGTCGATGGAGTGCGCCAGCCACGCCGACGAAGATGAGTGCCGCCGGCGAGAACTCGGCGATGGCGCGTTCAGCGAGCACCGCGGCCGACTGGTTTCCCACGCCGACGTGCACCAGCGCCACCCGGCACCGGCCGTCAGCGAGCCGGCCAACCTCGAACCGCGTCCCCTTGGAGTGACGGTGCAGCTGCGGATTCACAAGGTGTTGGCGGACTGCCTGGTACTCCAGATCAAGAGCGGTCAGAATAACGATTGGCCGGGTTTTCGCCATGCTCTCCCCCGTTTCCGTGCGGACATCGACGGCGCCCGTCTAAGGGTCGACGGGTCGGACAATTGGCGGCGACAAGTGGGCGTTCGGACCGGCTCTGAACAAGCGAGCGGGCCGCCCGACAGTCGTCCTCTGTTCTGTGCCGGCGGGAACAATGAATCCGTCGGCTTTCTGAACCTTACGGTAGAAGTTCCTGGGGTCGAGTGATATTCCCCACACCGCCTCGTACACTTCCTGAAGGTCGCCAATAGTGAAAGTCTGGCTGCAGAAAGCTGTGGCGAGTGCTGAATGCTCGAGTTTGGCTCTTGCGCGCGTGACGGCGTCCGCGACAATCTGGCGATGATCGAAAGCGAGGTTCAACTCGCCGGCGAGCACGTGGTCCGCGGGCTGCCAGCTTGCGTCCGCGGCGTCCGTTCCCGCGACCGGCTCCGGTAGTCGTGGTGCGATCGCGAGGTAGGCCACGGATATGACGCGGCCACGCGGGTCACGTCCAGGAGTTCCGTACACGCCGAGCTGTTCCAGGTGCAGCGTGTTGGCGTCCAGACTCGTCTCCTCGCGGAGTTCCCTCCGCGCCGCCGTGTCGATGCCCTCCCCTGCATGCGAGAGGAACCCACCGGGGAGCGCGAGGGCACCCTCATAGGGGTCGATACCACGCTTCACCAGAAGCACCCGCAGGTGCGCATCGCGCAGCGTCAAGATCACTAGATCGACGGCGAGCAGGACGGGCGGCGGCTCCCAGGCGTCATCGATCATGCTGTAAGACTAGCTTTTTGTTCGTCTGACAGTAAATACTGTCGCCTGGCTGACAGCACCGATATCGACGGCGCTGGCCGCACGCTTGACCATCCAGGCAGTTTCTTGTGGATCTTGACTGCCGAGTGGACTTCATGATCCACGGTTGGTCGGCATGAGATCACCGACGTGGCGTGGGCACGGATCGCGCCGTTGTTGCCCAGGATCCGCCGAGGGGCGGCCGCTGGTCGGATCATCGGATGGTCCTGAACGGGATCCTGTTCCGGGAACGGACCGGGGTGCCCTGGATGGATCTGCCGGAACGGTGCGGGCCGTGGCAGACGGTCTACAACCGGTTCCGCCGCTGCTCGTTGGATGGCACCTGGGATCGCGTCCTCGACCACGTCGTGGTCAAGGACGACGCGGTTGGCGCCGTCGGCTGGGAGGCGTCGATCGATTCGTCGATCGTGCGTGCCCACCAGCATGCCGCCGGCGCTCCGGTGCTGCGCTTCGAGCGGCATACGACCGCCGACATCGACCACGCGACCGAGCGGATCCGTACGGTCGACGGGCTCCTGCTCCCGCACGGCTTTCTGCCCAACCTCCCGCACACCGTGCTGTACACCGACGACTGGGTCTGCCTGGTCGCCACCTCGAACCCGCACGTGGGCGAGACGCTCACGATGGAGCTGCTGTCCGAGCTGCCCTGGGTGTTCACCTACCACGCGCCGGCGGCGTTCACCCCGGCCGGCCGGCAGCTGCAGGTCCTCGGCGTCGAGCCACGGGTACAGATCGTCGTCGACTCGTTCCTCGCCCTGCCGTTCGCGATAGCGGGCACCGACCGGATCGGGCTGGTCCAGCGCCGGCTCGCCCCCAAGCTCACCGCCGCGGGGGACGTCCGCGCGCTCGAGTGTCCCTTCGACGCCGTCGCCATCACCGAGGTCCTCTGGTGGCACCCGATGTACGAACGTGACCCGGCCCATATCTGGTTGCGTGCCCTTCTCGCCGACGCTTCCTCCCGGCTGGCGGTCGCCACTCCCGCTACCCCAGCGCGCCCACCATCCCTGGATGGATAAACGGGGCTGACGGAGCCCACTCCCACCGGGCGATCAGCGTCCAGGCGTCCGGGATCATCATCATCGGTCAGGGCCGCGAAAGCGTCCAGGGCGCTCCGAAGGAGGCCAGAACCGCCGGAATCCCCACGATCGCAGCCGGCGGCAACGACTGTGGCGGCAGCGGAGGACCCGGCTCAGTGGGTGACCCCGCCGAGGAGGTAGCGCACCGCGGTCTCTCCCATATCTCGCCCGAAGTCCTCGTCGTCGACGGCGTCGGGCATCGCAAAGCCGGGGCCGTACGCGACGCTGATCATCGCGGCCGCAAAAACAGTACCGAAGGAAGGCCAGACCGCGGCCCGCGGGTCGTCGTGGGTCATGGCCGCGGCGACCGGGCGCAGGACGTCCGCGAAGGACTCTCCCAACTCCTGACCGTACTGGGACCCACATCGCCGCACCTCGGGGTGCGTCGAGGAGATGAGAACCACCGCGTGAAGAAACCGCTGGTGCCGGAGAAAAATGTGCGGTATCTCGGCGACGGCGGCCCGGACAAGGTCCGGCGGTGAGAGACCAGCCCAGCGCGCCGCATCGGCGAACACCTCGCGTTCGTGCCGCAGGCGGCCGATGCCGTGCTCGTACACGGCCAGGAAAAGCGCGTCCTTGCTGGCCGTGCGGGTGTAGAGAAAGGGGGGTGCGACCCCCGCGCGCTCGTACACGGCGGCGATGGTGAAGGCAGCGTGGCCGCCGTCCTCCAGGATTCCCACGCCTGTGTCAAGGACGCGGCTCCACCCCTCCCGGCTGCGCGCCTGTTTCGGAGGGCGCACCTTCAGGTCGGCGGCTGGACTTGTCCTGCCTGGATCCATCGACCGATTTTCCTCCAAAAACTTGACGCTGCGGCGGAAGCGCGGCACTCTTCTAAAACAAGAGTGCACGCTACTGTTTCATGTCACGACGAGGTGCAACCATGAGTAGCGATACCCTCCCCTCTTTCATCCCTCCAGCGGGCCGCGTCGCGGTCCTGGGGGCCGGCCCAGCCGGAATGGCAGCCGCGCTGAGCGCGCTCAGGGCCGGGCACGACGTGGTGGTCTACGAGAGGTACCGGGAAGCCCGGCCCGCCGGCAACATCCTCAACCTGTGGCCCCCGCCCCTGAAGGCTCTTGGGTTACTCGGTGTGGACACTGACGACCTGGGTGCGCCCACGGACACGCAGTTCCGCAACAGGCGGGGGCGAGTTCGCGTGAACGTGAAGCAGGACGCCGAGGTCCGGGCTGCCTACGGCGGCGGATTCATCGGCCTGCTGCGGCCCGAGCTGTACGAGCGAATGCTGGACGCACTGCCCTCGGGAGTGATCCAGTTCAACCAGCTGGTGGACCGCATCGAGCAGGACGAGTCTGCCGTCACGCTTCACTTCTCCGACGGCCGCACCGTCGAGCACGATGTTCTGGTCGGAGCCGACGGCATTGACTCACTGGTCCGTCGCACGCTCTGGGGCGACGCTCCGAAGCGCGAGCATCGGCTGCACATCTTCGGTGGTTTCACCTTTGCCGATGTCGCGGGCGTGGGACCGAACATGTGCATCGTCAGTCACAGCAGTACCGTCCAGGGCAGCTGGACGTCAATCCGGCACAAGGGGCGCGACGGCAACCAGTGGTGGGTCCTCACCGCGACCGACCCCGCAGCCCCGCCGCCGCCGGACCTCAAGGCGGCGGCGGCGGAACTGGCCGCGGAGTTCCCGCCACCGCTGCCCGGGCTAGTCGAGGTGACCAACCCGAAGAATGTGCAGCGCTGGGTGCTCCGCGACCGCGAACCGCTTGGGCAATGGTCGAAGGGACGTGTCACGTTAGCCGGTGACGCCGCGCACCCGACCTCGCCGTACGCCGCCTACGGCGCCGGCATGTCCATCGAAGACGGCTATTTCATCGGGCGCGCGTTGCGCGGGATCGATCTCACCGACTTCGCCGCCGTGCGCGCGGCGTTGCAGTCGTACGAGGACCCGCGTAAGCCACACACCAGCCGTCAGGTCCAGCTGGCATGGCGGCTCGGCAAGGTGTTCCATCACGTCCCCGCGCCGGTGCGCCCACTGCGCGATCTCGTCTTCGACTACACGCCCTTCCTCCAGAGAATTGCGGGTGACACCAACCCAAAGCAGATCAACCAGCAGCTCGCACTCATCGAGGACTGGTGACGAACACCTGAACCGGGGAAGGTTGCTCCACTGCGAATCGGCGGTGTCGCCGGCGCAGCTGAATTCACCAACCCGTCTTCCTCGATGTCGTCCTTCGGATCTGTGCGGCCGGGCGCATCTTCTCACGGCCCAGGTCCTGGCAGCTTACGGCCCAGGTCATGGCCAGCCTCCGCAACCTCGCGATCACCATCCTGCGCCTCGCCGGCACGACCAGCATCGCCCAGGCGTCACGCCACCACGCCCGCCGACCAGAACGACCACTCCAAACAATCCAGAGAGTCGGTTGCTAACCAGCAACTTTGCCGCCGCCCTGGGATCTCAGGGTTCAACGGAGAGTCGCAGAGCACTCTCGCGAAGAGGTGGCGTCGCAAGTCGGACCATTCAGTGAAATTGAACTGTAGTCGTACGAATACTCTACGTGTACCCCGGGTGGGATTCGAACCCACACTGTCGGTGGTTTGAGCACCGTCTCTCTGCCGTTGGAGTACCGGGGCCTGCGGATGGATCGTGGTGCGGGTGGTGCGGGTGGTGCGGGTGGTGCGGGTGGTGCGGGTGGTGCGGGCGAGGCGGCTGGCTGGGCTGTCGTCCAGGGCTGGCGCGGTGGGGCCATCCTGGTCGATCCGGACCGGAACGTCTCGCTGAAGACTCTATCCGGGTAGGGTGCGTTTCGACCTCCCGCCCTCCCATGTCCGGGCGGATGTCGACCACCGCCCTGCCACACTGGTTGTCTTACCTGAACGAGACCGGGAGTACGCCTCGATGAGCCAGCCCTCCTCGAACCCGCGCCGGGTCCTGATCGCCGAGGACGAAGCGTTGATCCGGCTCGACCTGCGGGAAATGCTGCAGGAGGAGGGGTACGAGGTCGTCGGGGAGGCCGGTGACGGCGAGGTGGCGGTCAGCCTCGCCGGCAAGCTGCGGCCCGACCTGTGCATCCTCGACGTCAAGATGCCCCGGATGGACGGCATCGAGGCCGGTGCGCTGATCGCCAAGGACCGCATCGCCCCGGTGGTCATCCTCACCGCGTTCAGCCAGCGTGAGCTGGTCGAACGGGCCCGCGAGGCCGGCGCGATGGCGTATGTCGTCAAGCCGTTCCAGAAGAAGGACCTGCTGCCCACGATCGAGATGGCGATGAGCCGTTTCACCGAGATCGTGAGCCTCGAGGCCGAGGTCGAGGACCTCCAGGGCCGCCTGGAGGCCCGGAAGATCATCGAACGGGCGAAGGGTGTGCTGCAGACCGAGCACGGCATGACCGAGCCGGACGCGTTCCGCTGGATCCAGCGGACGTCGATGAACCAGCGGCGCACCATGCGGGCTGTCGCCGAGGCCGTGCTGTCGGGTGAGGCGTTGCCGACCTCGTGACGTCGCCCGTCCAGCCGCGGGCGGTGGTCCGGGCGGTGTCCCGGGCGGCGGTCGCGGTGCGGGCGGCGTTCGGGGCGCTGGCAGGCGGGCTTGGGCGGTGGGTACGGGCGCGGGCAGGCAGCGGTCGGGGCCGGGTGTTCCTCGCGCTGCTCGCGGTCGTCGTGTTGGCGGTGCCGTCGTTGCTCGGGCTCACCCTGGCGTCGGCGCTGGACGGCTCCGACGGTCATGGTGGGGCCGGCACGCGGGTGGCCACGATCGGTGTGATGGCGCCGCTGTCGGGTGACCTGTCGGCCGACGGTGCGGCCGTGCGCAACGCGGTGGCCCTGGCCGTCGAGGAGGCCAACGAGTCCGGTGCGATCGCGGGCTGGCGCCTGGAGCTGTCCAGCCGTGACGACCTGGCCCGGGTGGACGGTGGGGCGCAGGCCGCTGACGTGTTCACCGCGAACGAGCGGCTCATCGGCGTGGTCGGACCGGTCAGTTCCCTGGTCGCTCGGGTCGCGGTGCCGACGCTCGCCGCGGCCGGGGTGCCGGTCGTCTCGCCGTCCAACGCCGACCCGGTCCTCACCGGCGTCGGCGGCGGGCCGCGGACCCGGCCCTACCCGAGTTACTTCCGCCTGACCGGCACGGACGACCTGCAGGCGCAGGTGGCGGCCGAGTACGCCGTGCGCACACTCGGTCGTCGCCACATCGCGGTCGTCGACGGCGAACCCCGCTACGGCACGACACTCGCCGATCGGTTCACGGCTCGGGCCACCGCGCTGGGCGCCTCGGTGACGTCGACGTACCCGGTGCGTTCCGGTGACGGCGACGACCCGCCGGTCGACGAGGTGGCGGCGTCCCTCGAGCGGGAGGCGCCCGATCTGATCTACCTGGACGCCGACGCGTCGTTCGCCGGCAAGCTGCGCGCCCGCCTCGCCGAGGGAGGGCTGTCCGTCCAGGTGCTGGGTTCGGACGCGTTGCTGCGCCCGCGCTACCTGGACGAGGCGAAGAGCGCGGCCGACGGGGACCTGATCACCAGCCTGCTGACCGCGCCGACCCGGCTGCCGGCGGCCGGGGCGTTCGTCGCCGCCTACGCGCAGCGCTTCGGTGGGGTGCCCGGTCCGGGGCAGGCCGACGAGACCCGCGCGTCGCGTACGAGCGGCACCGCCTCGGCGGCCGCGTCCGCGACACCGGCGGCGGACCCGGCCGAGGCCGACACCGCGACACCGGCCGCGGCGCCCAGTCGCAGCGCCGATGAGCAGGCCGACCACGATGCGGCGGTGAAACTCGCCCAGCGTCGGGCCGAGGCGCTCCCGGCCGTCGCCGCCTACGCCTACGACGCCGCCCGGGCGATCATCCGGGCCGCCGCGACCGTGCTGCCTGGGCGTCCCGGCGTGGACGCCGCCGTCCGGCACGATCTCGTCGCCGCGATCGGACGTGCCTCCTTCGTCGGTGTCAGCGGGACGGTCGGCTTCGACCGTTACGGCGACACCCGCTCCCCGTCGGTCGCGCTCTACACCGTTCTCGCCGGACGGTTCGTCGCCCTGAGCACCCAGACCCGCTGACACCACCCGGCCGCTGGGCGGCACCGAGCCTCCGCCATCCCGGTAAAGCTACGAATGGTGACGACACGCTTACCTAAAGTGTCCATGGGATGTGCTCGCTCGGCTAGGTTTCGTCACAACAGGTTATCTGTCGGATACCTGTAGTCATCGATGATGGCGGCGAAGCTACGGAGGGCGTGGCATGAGGGTGGCAGGACGGCGTGTGGGAGCACTCGCGATCGCGGCCACGATGGTGGCCGGAGCCATCCTCGCCGGCTGTGGTGGATCGGACGGCGAGCAGGGCAAGAAGGAGTACCTGCTCGGTTTCCAGGGGCCGCTGTCCGGCGACAACCAGCAGCTCGGGCTGAACGCCTACGGGGGGATGCTCACCGCCGTCGACCTCGCCAACCAGCGTCCCGACCTGCCGTTCCGGCTGCGGATCGTCGCCTCCGACGACCAGGGCCTCGCGGACCAGGGGGCGACCGCGGCGCAGAAGCTCGTCGACAACCCGAACATCCTCGCGGTCGTGGGACCGGTGTTCTCCGGGCCGACGAAGGCGAGCGAGCCGCTGTACAGCGCGGCCGGGCTGCTCTCGGTCAGCCCGTCGGCCACGGCACCAGGCCTGACCGATCTCGGTTTCACCACCTTCTTCCGGGTGATCGCCCCCGACACCGTGCAGGGCGCCGCCGCCGCGGAGTACCTGTCCAAGGTCCTGAAGGCCCGTACGGTCTTCTCCCTGGACGATCGCAGCGAATACGGCATCGGCCTGTCCGGCGCGCTGGAACGGTCACTGAGCGCGCACGGCCTCAACGTCACCCACGACGGGATCAACCCGACGAAGGACTACGGCTCGGAGGCCTCGAAAATCATCGCCGCGGACCCGGACGTCCTCTACTACTCGGGGTACTACTCCGAGCTGGCGCTGCTGGTGCGGGCCCTGCGGGGCAAGGGCTTCACCGGAAGGATCGTCTCCGGGGACGGGTCGAACGACGACCAGCTGATCCGCCAGGCCGGCACCGGTAACGCCGAGGGCGTCCTGCTGACCTGCGCCTGCGGGGATCCGAACAGCGACCCGGCCGCCGCCGGGTTCGTCGGGAAGTTCCGCTCGGTCAACAGCGGCATCCGCCCGGGGACCTACTCCGGCGAGGCCTACGACGCCACCAACGCCATCATCGACACGGTGCGCCGCCTCGGGGACGCGGCGAACCGCTCGGCGCTGGTGGCCGCCTTCGGCTCGGTGAACATCCCCGGTGTCACCAAGCAGATCACCTTCCGCAAGGACGGCAACGTGGACGGCTCGACCGTGTACGTCTACCGGATCCGTGACGGCCGACGGACGGTGCTCGGCCCCGTCGACACCCTGGCGAAGCCATGACCCACGGCGCTGTGGACGCCCCCGTGGGTCGCCGCGCGGGGGGCTCTGGATGCGGCACCCGGGACCGGCTTTGGTGCCGTCCGGACCTTCCCCGCGTCCGCACGTTGTCTACTCGCAGGACCCGGGTGCCACGGGCGATGAGGCTAGGCCCCTCGCCGCATCCGGTCAATGTACCGGTCTCCGCCTGGTGTGTCCGTTCGGATTACCACCGGCTACCGCGAGCCGGGACGGATCATGCAGGTGAGTCGGCAGGTGCACACCGCGCGTCCGGTCTCGTCGGTGATCCGGATGTCGTAGGTGGCCAGTGTGCGCCCGCCGTGCAGGCGGGTGGCGACGGCGGTGATCGTCCCCGCGGTGGCGGACCGGTGATGGGTCGCGTTGATCTCGATACCCACGGCGAGCGAGCCCGCGGGGGCGCCAAGGGTCGCGCCGATCGACCCCACCGTCTCGGCCAGTGCCACCGACGCACCGCCGTGCAGCAGCCCGTACGGCTGCCGGTTGCCCTCGACCGGCATCGTCGCGACCACACGCTCGGCCGCCGCCTCCGTCAACACGATGCCCATGTGCCGTTCGAGTTCGCCGCGGACCCCGTTGAGATAGGCGACCAGCTCCGCCTCGGGGGTTTCAGGCGTTCCGGGGGTTGCGGGCGTCTCGGGGGCGCCGGGATCACCGCCAGGTGTGGGTCCCTTCCCGGGGGTACCAGCCGAGCTCGGAGGATCCGCGTCCGTCGTCGTCATCTCGCCGAGCCTAATCATGACCGCTGCCCGCCACTGTCGGGTTCGTGTCCACACGGTGCCCGTCGGACGCCCGCTCCGCCGGTGTCCCGAACTGTCGGACCCACCGCCTAGACTCGCCGCGTGCCCGTGACCTCGTCGACATCGTCCTCCGGCCGGGCGAGCGCCGCTCGGTCCGCCAGCCGCGCCCGCACCGCCGCGTCCGCCGGTGCCACCGCCACTGACGCCGCCGCCCCGCGTCTGCTGTTGCTGGATGGGCACTCGCTGGCCTACCGGGCCTTCTACGCGCTCCCGGTGGAGAACTTCTCCACCACGACGGGCCAGCCGACGAACGCCGTCTACGGGTTCACCTCGATGCTGATCAACGTCCTGCGTGACGAGCGGCCCACGCACGTCGCCGTCGCGTGGGATCTGCCGACGCCCACGTTCCGGCACACCCAGTACGCCGAGTACAAGGCCGGCCGGGCCGAGACGCCGTCCGATTTCGTCGGGCAGGTCAGTCTCATCCACCAGGTGTGCGAGGCGCTCGCGGTGGTGGGGGTCAGCGCCGCCGGTTTCGAGGCCGACGACGTGATCGCCACCCTCGCCACGGCCGGGAGCGCGGCCGGCATGCAGGTGCTCGTCGTCACCGGCGACCGGGATGCGCTTCAGCTCGTCAACGACCAGGTCACGGTCCTGATGACCCGTAAGGGCATTTCGGACATGACCCGCTTCACCCCGGCCGAGGTGGAAGCGAAGTACGGCCTGTCCCCGACGCAGTACCCGGATTTCGCGGCGCTGCGCGGCGACCCGTCCGACAACCTGCCCTCGGTGCCCGGTGTGGGGGAGAAGACCGCCACCAAGTGGATCCAGCAGTTCGGTTCCCTGGCGGAACTGGTCGACCGCGCCGACGAGATCGGCGGGAAGACCGGGGCATCCCTGCGGGCGCACCTGGCGTCGGTGATACGTAACCGTTCCCTGACCGAGCTCGCGCGCGACGTGCCCCTGCCGGTGGGGCCGGACGACCTGCGCCAGCGCCCGTGGGACCGGGAGGCCGTCCACCAGCTGTTCGACACCCTTCAGTTCCGGGTGCTGCGCGAACGCCTCTACGCGGCGCTGGCCACCACGCCGCCGCCGGTGGAGGAGGGGTTCGACATCGAGGTCACCACCCTCGGTCCGGATGAGGTCACCGACTGGCTCGCGGCGCACGCCCGTGGCACCGGGCGCACCGGTCTGCAGGTCCGGGGTACCTGGGGGCGGGGCACGGGCCTGCTGTCGGGGCTGGCCCTGGCCACCGCCGACGGCGCCGCCGCCTGGATCGACCCGACCACCCTCACCCCGGCCGATCTCGACGCGCTCGGTACCTGGCTGGCCGACCCGGCCCGGCCCAAGGCCGGCCACGACGTCAAGGGCCCGATGCTCGCGCTCGCCGAGCTCGGCCTCACCCTCGCCGGTGTCACCAGCGACACGGCGCTGGCCGCCTACCTGGCCCTGCCCGGCCAGCGCACGTTCGACCTCGGCGATCTGGTCGCCCGTTACCTGCACCGGGACCTGTCCGCCGAACCCGCGGGCGACGGCCAGCTCACCCTGGACGGGTCCGGCGAGGCCGAACAGTCCCAGGCCGACGCGGTGCGGGCCCGGGCCTGTCTGGAGCTCGCCGACGAGCTCGACGCCGACCTCGAGCGCCGCAGCGCCGCCACCCTGTTGCGGGACATGGAGCTGCCGCTGGTCACGGTGCTCGCCGGGATGGAACGCGCCGGCATCGCCGCGGATCAGGACCATCTGCTCGAGCTCGCCAAGCACTACGGCGCCGAGGTCACCGCCGTCGCGGACCAGGCCCATGAGCTCGTCGGGCGCTCGTTCAACCTCGGCTCACCCAAACAGCTCCAGCAGATCCTGTTCGACGAGCTCGGTCTGCCCAAGACCAAGAAGATCAAGACCGGTTACACCACCGACGCCGACGCGCTGGCCTGGCTGGCCGTGCAGTCCGACCACCCGTTGCTGCCGGTCCTGCTGCGCCACCGGGACGTGGCCCGACTCAGGACGGTCATCGACTCGCTGCTGCCGATGATCGACGATGCCGGGCGCATCCACACCACGTTCAACCAGACCATCGCCGCGACCGGCCGGCTGTCCTCCACCGACCCGAACCTGCAGAACATTCCGATCCGCACCGCCGAGGGCCGCCAGATCAGGCAGGGCTTCGTCGTCGGCGCCGGCTACGAGGAACTCCTCACCGCCGACTACTCGCAGATCGAGATGCGGATCATGGCGCATCTGTCCGGCGACGAAGGTCTCATCGAGGCTTTCGGTTCCGGCGAGGATCTGCACACCTTCGTCGCCGCCGAGGCGTTCGGCCTGCCCGTGGCCGAGGTCGACCCGGAGCTGCGCCGACGGATCAAGGCGATGTCCTACGGTCTGGCCTACGGCCTGTCCGCGTTCGGGCTGGCCTCCCAGCTCGGCATCGCCCCCGACGAGGCACGTGAGCACATGGACGCCTACTTCGCCCGTTTCGGCGGCGTCCGGGACTTCCTGCGAGGCGTCGTGGAACGCGCCCGCCGCGACGGCTACACCGAGACCATCCTCGGTCGCCGCCGCTACCTGCCCGACCTCACCAGTGACAACTCCCAGCGCCGGCAGATGGCCGAACGGATGGCCCTGAACGCCCCGATCCAGGGTTCCGCCGCCGACATCATCAAGATCGCCATGCTGGGTGTGGACCGGGCGCTGCGAGAAGGCGCCTTCACCTCCCGCCTGCTGCTCCAGGTGCACGACGAACTCGTCCTCGAGATCGCCCCCGGCGAGCGTGCGCAGGTCGAGGAGCTCGTCCGCACGGAAATGTCCGCTGCCTACACCATGTCGGTACCCCTCGACGTCAGCGTCGGTTCCGGTCGCACCTGGGACGAAGCCGCGCACTAGCCGCACCGCGAGGTCGCCAGGGGAAGTCGACTCCCACTTCTGCCTACATGCGCACATGGGTGCATCTGCGGTGTTGTGGTGTTATGTCCGTAATGCGGATTTCTGGCATCCGTGTGCCGCCGGTGTGCTTGCCGAGGCAGGGCTGACAACGGTCTCCGAACCGGGGGTCAACACCCCGCCGGCTTTGACCGTTGATTTTCTTTGTCCTGCGTCAATCGTCTGGCTCGTGGCCGTCTGTCGTGCGCGGATCCGCTTGTACCGTATACGTTCTGATTAGGCACCCAGGTTTAGGTGATATGGGGTTCCTGGGTGGCTTCTACGTAGGGTGAAGGTGCTGTCTGCGAGGTTAGACGGCGGGCCACGCCGGACATGGTAAAGAAAGCCTGACCCTCGCCTCGGCGGCGGCGCGGCATCTCGGGACCATCCTGCGCGTCCGCCCGTACAGCCCGTCGAGTGCGGGCGCATCCAACGTGCAGACAGGCCCCGCCAGGTCGCACGGACGCCCTCGTCTGGCCGGGCCGCCGGGTGGTCTGCGTCGCTCCAGTTCGTGACCGGACGCGTCGAAGACTCGTGGGTGTGACGGCCCGGGGTGTACCGACCCTGACGGACCTGGGTCGGCGGGGGAGGGAATCATTTCGTGGGCACCGAGTGGAGACGTTCCGAGCAGAGGCGGGTCCTGGTTCTCCTCGGCATAGCTGCGGTATTCCTGCTCGCGGTGGTTCTTCCGGGGTCGGCCCTGCAGCCCTGGTGGATCGGCTGGTTCGTCTGTGCGGCCGCGGCGGCCAGCCTTGTCGTCCGTTGGACGAGCCGGTCATGGTCGGTGTGGGTGCCCTCGGTGGTCGCGGCGGCGTCCGCTGTGGTGCTCGGGATCGGGCTGGCTCGGGCGTCGTCGTCGGACGAGGCGTCGGCCTACCTGCTGTGGTTCGTGGCGCTTGCGATCTATGTGGCCTGGGCGCGTCTCCCCGCTGCGCTGGCGATCCTCGGCCTCGCCGTGGCCATGCTCGCCCTCGGTGCCTGCGTGGGCGATGATCTGCCGACCGTCGGCGGGCCGGCGATGGCCGCCGTGCTGTGCGTCGTCGCCGCCGGCACGTTGCGCCTGCGTTCGGGACCGCGCCAGGACGAGATCGACGCCCTGACCCGGCTCCCCAACCGCAGCGGAACCCTCCACCACGGCGAACGCGTGGTCGCCTCGATCGCGGCGCAGGGCGACGAGGCGGTCCTCGTCCTGGTCGACATCACCAGGTTCCATGAGATCAACGACGCGTTCGGTTACGCCGGCGGCGACCAGCTCCTCCAGGACGTCGCCCGCCGCCTGCGGACGATGACCCCCTCGCCCGCTATCGTCGGACGCGCCGGCGGCGACGAGTTCGTCCTGGTCTTTCGCCACCCCACCGCACCGTCCACCGTCTCCGCAGCGGCCACCGTCGCGCCATCAGCGCCATCAGCGCCAGCGGTGGGCGCGGCGCCGTCGACGACGGACAGCGATCCGCGGGCGGAGTTCGCCCGCCAGGTCCTGCGCCGGGTACAGGGGCCCTTCCGGGTCTGCGCCGTCGATGTCGCCATGGACGCCTCGGTCGGGATCGCCGTCGCACCCCGCGATGACCTGACGATGGCGGGCCTGCTGACCTGCGCGGACGTGGCGCTTGCCCGGGCCCGGCACGAGGGGGAGAGCATCGGTGTCTGGGCTCCGGGCCTGATCGGGGTGCAGCCCGCGCAGATCGCGCTGTACGCGCAGTTGCGCGCCGCGATCGACCGTCAGGAACTGGTGCTCTTCTACCAGCCGTTGCAGTCCGCGCACTCCGGCGCGATCGTGGCCGCCGAGGCCCTGCTGCGGTGGAACCATCCCACCCGCGGCCTGCTGGCCCCCGGTGACTTTCTGTCCCTGGTCGAACGATCGCCCATGATCGCGGACGTGACCCACTGGGTGCTCGGCGAGGCCGCCCGCCAGTGCGCCGCCTGGAACGCCGCGGGTCTGCACTTGGCGGTGTCGGTGAACCTCTCCCCGCGGATGTTCGTGCTGGACGACCTGCCGCGGGCGGTGGTCGGCGCGCTGAACGCCCATGGTCTGCCCAGCGACGCGCTGACCCTGGAGATCACCGAAAGCGCCGTGCTGACCCAGCCGGAGCGGGCCGCCGAGATGCTGAGCCAGCTGTGCGCCCAGGGCGTCGAGGTCTCCCTGGACGACTTCGGCACCGGCTACAACTCGATGGAGATCCTCAAGGCCCTGCCCTTCGACGAGGTCAAGATCGATCGTGGCTTCGTGACGGACGCGAGTGGCAGCGCGCCGGACGCGGCGATCGTGCGTTCCGTCATCGAACTCGGCCATCGCCTCGGCCTGCGCGTGGTCGGCGAGGGCATCGAGGACGAACGCACCCAGAAGATGATGATCGATCTTGGCTGTGACCTGTTGCAGGGAACAGTGATCTCCCCGCCTCTGCCAGCCATGCGGATGACCGCGTTGCTGCAGGCCCAGGCGACCGGCAGCCACCCGATGGGTGCCAGCGGTCGTCCGGCGGCCCCACGCCGCGCCGCCACCGCCTCACCCATCGCCACCTTCACCCCGAACGGTTCCATCACCCCGAACGGCTCTGCCAGCCCGAACGGCTCTGCCAGCCCGAACGGCTCTGCCAGCCCGAACGGCTCTGCTACTCCGAACGGCTCTGCTACTCCGAACGGCTCTGGCACCTCCAACGGGAACGGCGCCGCGTCGAACGGCGCGCGTCCGAGCGAGGAGGAGAGCCCCCGACTGGCGGACCGGGCGATCCTCGACGATCTGCACATCCTGCGGAGGTGCCCGGAGCCTCCCTTCGAGGCCCTTGCGGCGATCGCCGTGGAGGTGACCGGCTGCGCCGCGGCCGCGATCATCTTCTGGGAGGGTGACCGTGAATGGTCCAAGACGCATGTCGGGACCGGCTCCTCGATCCTGGCCCAGGAGTGCGGGATCGCGACGCGGGTGATCGCCGAACGGGCCTTCGTGGAGTTGCAGGACCTGACCGTCGACGTCGACGCGTCCCGCCGGCGGTATGCCGCCGGGGAACAGATCAGGTTTGCCGCCGGAGCGCCGATCCTTGCCGCGTCGGGAGCGGTGCTCGGCGCGCTGGTCGTGGTGGACCGGTCCCCGCGGCGCCTCAGCGTGGGCCATCGACGCGCGCTGACAGCCCTGGCCGGGCAGGTCATGGCCCTGCTCGAGGCACGCCGCGAAGCCAACGCCCTGTCGCTGGTCAACGGTGCCCTGGCCGACCTGGACCGGCTCTGGTTCGCCCAGGACCTCGACCATGCCGTGCGGGTGATCACCGATGTGGCGCAGGCCCTTGTCGGCGCCGACGACCTGGTCCTGCTGCTGTCCGAGGTGCCCGGTTCGACGATCTACCGGGTGTTCGGTTCGCGGACCCGCTCCGGCGGGCCGCCGGTGATTCCGCTCGGGGAGGCCCGCCAGCCCGAGGCCGGTCGGATGTTGCAGGCCGCGCTGCGCTCCCAGGGACCGCTGTTCCTTGCGGATGCCCGCGAATCGCCACTGATCAACAGTGAGATGGCGACCCGGTTCATGCTGGGCTCGGTGTTCCTGGTGCCGCTGTCGGGCGAGGGTGGTCTGCTCGGCGCGATCGCCGCCCGGTGGTCGAAGAACCGCAGCGCGGTCGATCCGGTGGTGGTCAGTGCGCTCACTCTGCTGGCCCGCCAGTCGGCACACACCCTCGTCCGGCTACGCGCGGGGGAGGACAGGCTGGGCGGGACGGCCCTGCTCGACCCGTCACCTGAACCCGCCGCCGCCCGCGGCGGGTTCAGCGGATGACCTCCACCTCCCGCCAGGCCTCGCTGACCACACGCCGTTCCTCGGCGCCGAAGAGCTCCTCCGCCTGGCGAGCGGTGATGGCGGCGAACGTCCGAAACGACACGTTCTCCTGGATGCGGGTGGCACGCAGGCTGGCGTACCAGATCGGCCCGGCCTTCTCCCAGGCGTGACCGCCCAGGGCGAGCGCCGCCAGATAGAACGCCCGGTTCGGGATGCCCGAGTTGATGTGCACGCCGCCGTTGTCGGTGGCCGTGTGGACGTAGTCGGACATCCGCGCCGGCTGCGGGTCCGCCCCGAGCACCGGGTCGTCGTAGGCGGTGCCAGGCGCCTTCATCGAACGCAGCGCGACGCCCTGCACCGAATCAGCGAGCAGCTCCTGGCCGATGAGCCAGTCAGCCTGCTGCGCGCTCTGGCGCCGGCCGTACTGCCGAACGAGCGAACCGAACACATCACTGATGGATTCGTTGAGTGCGCCGGACTGCTGGACATACGCCAGCGACGCCTCGTGCTCGGTCACGCCGTGGGTCAGCTCGTGGCCGATGACATCCAGCGACAGCGTGAAACGGTTGAACAGCTCGCCGTCGCCGTCGCCGAAGACCATCTGCTCGCCGTCCCAGAAGGCATTGTCGTAATGGTCGCCGTAATGAACGCTGGCGACCAGGGACATACCCGCGTCATCGATCGAGTCGCGGCCGAGAACCGTCGCGTAGAAGTCGTAGGTGGCGCCGAGCCCCTCGTAGGCCTCGTTGACGGCGGGATCCTCGACGGGCCCGTTGCCCTCGCTGCGCACCGTGACACCGGGCAGTTTCTCCAGACCGACGGCGTCGGCGACGGTCCGGCGCGGCCGGGGGGCTTCGGCCGGCGCGGTCGGCTCGTCCCCGTCACCGAGAGCACGCAGCAGCGAGTCATGGGCGCGGATCGCACGGTGTGAACTGTCGCGCATCAACGTGGCCAACGCCCAGGTGCGCTGCGGCTCGCTGCCATGGCGCGCGATGCGTTCCAGGATGTGCGGCGGGACGGCGCAGGCCACCGGGAAACTGCCGGACGGGAAACCGCCGGACGGGAAACTGCCGAATGGGGAGGGGCGCGCGGGGGACATGGCGGGCTCCGGAGACGGGAACGGGACCGGGCCGGATTCGGCACCGGACGAACGGACCATGACAAAGTGCGGTCCGTCACCGTTTCGAGGTTCCTACTCTCGTCCCGATCTGTCCACGGATTGACTGTTTGTTCGCGGCCGGTGGATGTCGGAGGTCGGCGTGTCGCGACCGTTTCCGCGAGCGTCTCGCGCCGCGCGCCGTACCGATCGCAGTGCGATGCGGACGAGCGCCAGCGCGAGCCCTCCGACGACGAACCAGGTCATGTGCGCGTCCAGCCAGTCCACCGCCTGCCGCATACCGGGGGAGGCCGCGCGCGCCGCCGCCAGGTACACGGCGGTCTGCAGCAACGAGCCGACCGCCAGGAACCGCAGGAAGCGACGCATCGGCACATCACCGGCGCCCAGAGCCGCGTCCACCGCGACGTTCGTGTTCACCAGACAGAACCACAGCAGCGGCGTGCGGGTGTTCGGGCGCGTCAGTGCCGCGACGAGTCGGCTGCCGCCCAGCGAACGCAGCAGCACCGAGCGGATGTTGTTACGGGCCAGGGCGAAGTAGCCGACATCGAGCAGACCCCGCAGCAGCGCCGCGAGCAGCAGCGTCGGGACGAACGGCACCGTGCCCCCGACCAGCACCAGCACCCCCCAGGTCGGGCGCAACGCGACCAGCAGCAGCGGTGCCCGCCGGCTGAGCACCGGCAGCAGCACGAGGCCAAGGACACCGAGACCGATCAGTGTCGCGGTCAGCAGCACGGGCCACAGATGATGGGACAGGCGAAGCCGGCCCCGCGGCCGATCGGGAGCAGGCATCCCGGTCATGTCCGTCGCGTCGGCCTCCACCTGGCACAGTGTGCCAACCATCCGGACGGCGTCGCCGGGCCGGTGCGGGCCGGCGGGTCGAGACGCCGGGTCGAGACGCCGGGTCGGGCCGCCGCGCCGCGGCACCGGAACGCCGCGGCACCGGAAGGCCGCGGCACCGAGGCACTGCGGCACCGAGGCACCGAGGCGGTGTGGCTGGCAGACTCGGCAGGGTGCTCAGGGTGGGACTTACCGGAGGCATCGGCTCGGGCAAGAGCGCGGTGTCAGCGCGACTGGTGGCACGGGGCGCGGTGCTCATCGACGCCGACCAGATCGCCCGCGATGTGGTGGCACCGGGCACCGCCGGTCTGGCCGCGGTGCTGGCCGCGTTCGGCCCCGAGGTCGCCGCCGCCGACGGCAGCCTGGACCGGCCGGCGCTGGGGCGGATCGTCTTCGCCGACGAGACTGCCCGCCGCCGCCTGGAGGCCATCGTGCATCCGCTGATTCAGGCGGAGACCGCGCGTCGGATCGCGGGTGCGACGGCCGGGGACATCGTCGTGCACGACATTCCGCTGCTCGTCGAGGTGGGCGCCGCGGGTGCCTACGACCTGGTGGTCGTCGTCGAGGCGCCCGCGGCACTGCGGCTGGCCCGGCTCGAGGCCCGCGGCCTGCCCCGGGAGCAGGCGCAGGCCCGGATGGCCGCGCAGGCCGACGACGCGCGGCGCCGCGCGGCCGCGGACCTGATCGTCGACAACGGCGGCACCCTGGCCGATCTCGATGCCCAGGTCCACGAGGTCTGGCAGGCGCTGCTCGCCCGCCGCGACGCCACCGCGACGTGACCGTGAGCGGACGGCGCCGGGGGCGGCGACGTGGCCGCGCCCACCTCCACGGCCGCACCGGGAGCACCGGGTGCACCGGGCGCCGCGGATCACGAGACGCCGGCGGCGCCCATGCCGCGCAGCTCCTTCTTCAGTTCGGAGATCTCGTCCCGTAGCCGGGCGGCCAGCTCGAACTGCAACTCCCGGGCCGCCTCGTGCATCTGGTCGTCGAGCTGGCGGATGAGCTGGCCCAGCTCATGGGAGGGCATCCCGGCGAGTTCGGCGGCGTGGCGGCCGACGGCGTCGCTGCGCCCGGAGCGCGACTTCATGCCGGGCACGGGAGCCTTGCCGCGGGACTGGGCCCGCCCGCCGCCGCCGATCAGCTCACCGTCAGTGGATTCGCGGACCATGTCGTCGAGAATGTCCATGACCTTCTTGCGCAGCGGCTGCGGGTCGAGCCCACGCTCGGTGTTGTAGGCCATCTGCCGGGCCCGGCGGCGGTTCGTCTCGTCGATGGCGTAGCGCATCGAGGGTGTGATCTTGTCGGCGTACATGTGCACCTGGCCGGAGACGTTACGTGCGGCCCGACCGATGGTCTGGATGAGTGACCGCTCGGAACGCAGAAAGCCCTCCTTGTCGGCATCGAGGATGCTGACCAGTGACACCTCGGGCAGGTCGAGACCCTCGCGCAGCAGGTTGATGCCGATCAGCACGTCGAACTCGCCGCGGCGCAGCTCGGTGAGCAGCTCCACCCGGCGCAGCGTGTCGACCTCGCTGTGCAGGTAGCGCACCCGGATGCCGAGTTCGAGCAGGTAGTCGGTGAGGTCCTCGGACATCTTCTTGGTCAGGGTGGTGACCAGGACGCGCTCGTCGCGTTCGGCGCGGGCGCGGATCTCGCCGACGAGATCGTCGATCTGGCCCTTGGTCGGCTTGAGCACGACCTCCGGGTCGAGCAGACCGGTCGGGCGGATGATCTGTTCGACCACCCCGTCGGCCCGGCCCATCTCGTAGGAGCCGGGGGTGGCCGAGAGGTAGACCGTCTGGCCGATGCGCTGGAGGAACTCCTCGAACCGCAACGGGCGGTTGTCCATGGCGCTCGGCAGCCGGAAGCCGTGATCGACCAGGTTGCGCTTGCGGGACATGTCACCCTCGTACATGCCGCCGATCTGCGGCACCGTCACGTGCGACTCGTCGATGACCAGGAGGAAGTCGTCGGGGAAGTAGTCGAGCAGGGTGTGCGGGGCGGTACCGGCGCCGCGCCCGTCGATGTGGCGGGAGTAGTTCTCGATACCCGAGCAGAACCCGACCTGACGCATCATCTCGATGTCGTAGGTGGTGCGCATCCGCAGCCGCTGGGCCTCGAGCAGCTTGCCCTGCGCCTCCATCGTCTCGAGGCGCTCCGCCAGCTCCGCCTCGATACCGGCGATAGCCCGTTCCATCCGCTCCGGGCCTGCGACATAGTGGGTGGCGGGGAAGACGAAGATCTCCTGCGACTCGCGGACGATCTCACCGGTGAGCGGATGCAGGTAGGTGAGCCGCTCGATCTCGTCACCGAACATCTCGATGCGCACGGCGAGCTCCTCGTACACGGGGAACACCTCCACCGTGTCACCGCGCACCCGGAACGTGCCTCGGGTGAACGCCAGGTCGTTGCGCGCGTACTGGACATCGACCAGCCGGCGCAGCAACGCGTCGCGCTCGACTTCCTCGCCGACGCGCAGGCGGACCATCCGGTCGATGTACTCCTGCGGAGTGCCAAGGCCGTAGATGCAGCTCACGGACGCCACGACGATGACATCGCGGCGGGTGAGCAGGTTCATCGTGGCCGAGTGGCGCAGCCGCTCGACCTCCTCGTTGATCGAGGAGTCCTTCTCGATGTAGGTGTCGGTCTGCGCGATGTACGCCTCGGGCTGGTAGTAGTCGTAGTACGAGACGAAGTACTCGACGGCGTTGTTCGGCAGCAGCTCGCGGAACTCGTTGGCCAGCTGGGCGGCGAGGGTCTTGTTCGGCGCCATCACCAGCGTCGGGCGTTGCAGCCGCTCGATCAGCCAGGCCGTCGTCGCGGACTTACCGGTACCGGTCGCGCCGAGCAGGACGATGTTGGATTCGCCGGCCTCGATCCGCCGGGTCAGATCCTCGATCGCGGCCGGCTGGTCACCGGCCGGGGAGTAGTCGGACACGACCTCGAACGGGGCGCGCGTCCGCTCGAGATCGGTGGTGGGCCGTTCGAACGCTGTGCTCACGTTCTCCAGAACACCACAGCCCTCCGACAGTTTCCGCCCGGCCGGTCGACGACGGTCCGCCGCGCCGCCACCCGGGCTGCCCGGCCCGCCCGTCCTGCCCCGACAGGCCGGCCCGTCATCCTGCGGGGGCGGACGGATCCCAGCCGATGAGCCGCGCGCCGAGTACCGCCGTCTGCAGCACGTACCGGTCGGTGGGCGAGGTCGGATTGTGCCGGGTGAGGGTGTGGATGCGATCGAGGCGGTAGGTCAGCGCCCGCACCGACAGGTGCAGCCGGCGGGCCGCGGCCAGCGCCACCGCACCGGTGGAGAAGTACGCGTCGAGGGTTTCCAGCAGCGGCTCGGCGCCGCCGCGCGCCGCCCGCAGCGGGGACAGCACCGCCTCCACGAGTTCGGCCAGCGCCTCCCGGTCACGCAGCAGCACCTTGTAGATGAGCAGGTCATCGGTGTGCACGACGGTGCCCGCGAGACCCAGACGGCCCGCGAGGTCGGCTGCCGAACGGGCCTCCTCGAAACCGATGCGCACTCCGGCGACACCGCTGCGGGCGCGGCTCGCCCCCATCCGCCAGATCAGTCCGGGCTCGTTGCGCAGCCGTTCGGCCAGGGCCGCCACGGCGGTACCCGACTCCGGCGGCGAGGCGAACGCCGGCAGCGGGGAGAACCCGAGGCCACGATCGGACGGCCCGATCTCATCGGCGGGACGACGTCCGGTCGGGCGAGGTGGCCGACCCGGGCGTGCCGCGGAACCGGCGTCCGCGGAACCCGTGCTGGCTGATCCGGTGCTGGCTGATCCCGTGTCCGCTGATCCGGTGTCCGCAGGGAGGGTGGGCTGGGTCAGCTGGCTGTGGGCTGGCAGCACGCAGACGAGCAGGCCGTCGCGGGTCGCGACGAGCGGCTCGGTGAGACTGTGCGCGCGCAGCAGTTCCTGTGCCGATCGGGTCAGCGCACGTCCGTCCAGGAAGCGGCGGTTGCCGGTGATGACCAGCACCGTGTGCGGCGCCTCGAGCCGCAGCCCGAACGCGATGGCCCGCTCGAGCAGCTGACCGACGGCGGACGTCCCGGTGAGCAGGTCGTCGACGAGTTCGCGGCGCAGCGCCTCCTCGGAGCGGGCCCGGGCCATCCGGGCCGCCTCGAAGCCCTCACAGACCGCGGCGACGGCGTCGTCGCTGGCCCGCAGCACCGCGGAGGCGGCCGCCCGGGTGCGCGAGACCGCGCCACTCGGTCCGCCCGACCCACCTGGTGTCCCGTCCCGGGGCTCTCGGCCGCCCCGGTCGGCGCGGGCATCCCGGTCGGCGGCGCGCACCGCGGGCAGGGACGGCCACACGCGCCACGTCGCCGAGAGGTAGAGGTCGACCAGCGCGGGCAGTGGCGCGCCGGACTCGGCGGCGACCTGCCCGAGGGCCCGGAACTGGTCGAGTTCGGCCCGGGTGAGCCGTCGGCCGCTGTCCGCCGCGGCGGCGAGCACGGCGAGGTAGTCCCCCAGCAGCCCGGCATGCAGTCGGGAGTCCGCGGCGGCGAGCACCGCGGCCCGCGGCAGGCGGGTGAGGCTCGTCTCCGGGAGGCCGCCCGGCGCGTCGTCGTCGGTCATCGGCAGCGGGGCCGGAGGTGCCGACCGTTCGCCCGGGAGTCGTTCGCCTGAGGTGCGTTCGCCCGCGTTTCTGGACATCCTGCCCCTCCGCTTCTGCCGAGTCTCGGCAACAAAATCATAGGCGAACTCGTCCACTTCGGGCGGTGTCTGCCGGGACCACGCGGGAAGGACAGACGTTGAGTGTGTAAGGAGCCCGCCCGTCGCACCAGTCGTCATGCCATCGACGATCGGCGGCGGGTGGGACCAGCACCGGAAGGAGTCCGAACGGCCATGAGTACCCACGACGCCACCCGACGGGGAGGTCTCCCGCCGATCACGGTGCGTCCGGGATTTGCTGTCAGCGCGGCGCTCGTCACCGTCCTGCTTGGTGCCCTGACGCTGCCCACCACTGTCGCGGACCGTCCTACGTCCGCGTACCTGTGTGGCGGTCTGATCGGCGCGGTCCTGCTCGCCGGCATCCTGCTGGGTGCCGATCTGATGCGGGCGCGCGCCGCCCGTCGGGCCGGGCTGAACGTCCTAGGCATCATCCTGGGCGCCACCGGCAGCCGGCTGGTCGTCGCGCCCGGCGCATCACGTGCCGGTGCCGGTGAAGCGGACGGTGCGGTCGGGAGCGTCCGGCTCGCCGCGACGGGCGCGGGGCGGCGAGCCGGTGGTGACGCCACCGAAGCCGCTGGCCTGAACAGTGGGCGTGGGGTTGGCCTGGTCGATCCGGCCGCCGCCGAGGGCGACGCCGACGCCGAGGCGATTCGGGTGGAGGCGAGGCTCGCCCGGGCGGGACTGAGCACCACCGCACTGGCCGGTGCACTGCTGGTGGTACTCGGGGTGTTCCTGCCGGGTGGGACGATGGCGCTCGCCGCCCAGGTGGCGCTGTGGGTCGGTACCTTCGCGTTGCTGCTGACCTTCGTCGAGGTGCTGCCGAGCCCGCGCAGCGCGGGTGGGCGGCTTGTCGCCGACCGGGTGCTGCGCCGCACCGGCAGCCGGGCGAACGCGGAGCGCGCCGCCGCGCGGGCCGGGGTGCTCAGTGGCTGGGCCCTCATCGCCGCCGGCACGGCCGGTGTCTTCCTGGTCGGGTTCGTCGCGCTGTGGGCGGTGCTGCTGGGCTGGCTGGCCCTCGGCGCGTCCCGTCTCGCCCAGGCGCAGCAGCGCACCGCCGCGGCGCTCATCGGGCTGACCGCGCGCGATGTCATGGCGCCGGCCGCGCCGACCCTGTCCGCCTGGACGTCGGTGGACGACGCGCTGCGGGAGGTCGTGCTGCCCTCACGCCAGGGTGTGTTCGGCGTCGCCGACTTCGCGGGTGGGCTCGCCGGGGTGGCGCTGCTGCGCGATCTCGCCGGCGTGCCCATGGACGACCGTGGCCTCACCCGGGTCAACCGGGTGCTGGTGCCGCTGTCCGCGGTGGCCACGGCAGCCCCGGCTGACGACCTGGCCACGCTGCCCGCCCGGCTGGCCGAACGGCCGGCCGCCGGCTGCGTCATCGTGATCGAGCCGGCCGCGGACGGCAGCGTCCACATGGTCGGCACCGTCGGTCCGCCCGAGTTCGGCCGGGCCCTGGAGACGGCGCCGCTTCGCGGGCAGGGCGGCGGCCTTGGTCGGGCTCGTCCGGGCAGCCTCTGGCGCTGACGCCTCCTGGCCCCGAACCACTGACGCCTTCCTGGCCCCTGGCCCCTGACTCCTGGCCTCTGACTCCTGGCCCTTCCCTCCCTGACCGCAGGCCCCTGTCTCCTGGCCGCGGCGGGCCGCTGATGGTCGTGACGTGACGTCGGTGATGAGCGTGCCCCGGGTGGCTGCCGGCAACGAAGCCCATCCGCCCGGGGCGACATCACCGCCATGTCCTCCTGACTCACATCTTTTCGCCTCGGGCATTCCTGTGCCCCGTTACCTTCTTGGTGGCCCCGCAACGGGGCTCCCGGCCTCCGGACCTGGCATGACTTGAGCCCCTCGTCGGTC
>NZ_JALKFT010000049.1:0-24501 GCF_023242945.1 Frankia umida | reverse complement strand
GGTGATCCGCAGGCGTTGGACGAGTTCCTGGCCGGTTGTGAAACGCAGGAGATCCGGGTTCGGCGGATCGCGGTGGATTATGCGTCGCATTCGGCGCAGGTCGACGATGTTGTGGACGAGCTGACGGCGGCTTTGGCCGATATCACCCCGCGGGTACCGGAGATTCCGTTCCTGTCGACGGTGGCCGGTGAGCCGGTGGATACGGCGGTGTTGGATGCCGGTTACTGGGCGCGGAACCTGCGGGATCCTGTTCTTTTCGAGGGTACGGTTCGGGCGTTGCTGGCGGCGGGGCGGACCACCTTCATCGAGGTCAGTCCGCATCCGGTGTTGACGGTCGGCGTACAGGAGACCATCGACGCGGCGGTGGATCTCTCCGTAACGGCGGATTCCGGGGCGGTGGTGTTCGGGACACTGCGCCGTGACGACGGGGGTCCCGGGCGTTTCGTGACCAGTCTTGCCGAGGCGTTCACCCGGGGGATACCGATTGACTGGGCACCGCTGTTCACCGGTGCGGCGCAGCGGGTCGATCTGCCCACCTACGCCTTCCAACGCCGGCGGTACTGGATCGAGTCCGGCGGCCCGGCAGCCGCCACCGCGGCGGCCTCGGCGCCCGGAGCAGCGGCGACGAACCCGGCGGAGGCCCGGTTCTGGGCGGCGGTCGAGGGCGAGGATCTCGACGCCCTGTCCCGGGCACTCGGAGAGCAGGCGACGCCCCGACGCGAGGAGCTCGGCGCGGTACTGCCGATGCTGTCCGGATGGCGGCGCGGCCAGCAGGAGGAGTCGCTGCTGGACCGGTCGCGGTACCAGATCACGTGGAGCCCGCTGCCGGTCGCCGAGTCGGCCGCGCCGACCGGGACCTGGATCGTCGCCGTACCCGCCGGGCACAGCGAGGCCAGCAGGATCGCCGACGTCCTGCGCGGGCTGCGGACCGGTGGTCCGACGGCCGTGATCGTCGAACTCGCCGCGGCCGACCGGGCGGAGGTGGCCCGGCGCCTGGCCGAAGCCGCGGCGGACCAGACCGTGACCACGGTGGTGTCCCTGGTGGCGTTGGCCACCGAACCCGATCCCGACCATCCGGCGATCCCCCGGGGGCTCGCGCTCACCATCACCGTCGCGCAGGCACTGGGTGACGCCGCCATCCTGGCGCCGTTGTGGTGCGTGACCAGCGGCGCGGTCAGCACGGGTGCCGACGGGGTGGTGACCGCACCGGAGCAGGCGGCGGTGTGGGGGCTGAGCCGGGTCGTCGCGGTGGAACATCCCGACCGGTGGGGTGGCCTTGTCGACCTTCCCCCGGAACCGGACGACCGGGCCGTCTCCCGGCTCCGGACGGTGATCGCCGGGGTCGAACGGGGCGAGGGCGCGGCGGTACGGGCCGCGGGAGTGTTCGCACAGCGTCTGGTCCGGGCGCGGGTACAGGCCGATGCCCCGGTCCACAGGTGGAACCCGCCGGCCGTCGCCCTGGTCGTCGGGGAACCCGCTGGTCGCGGAGGTCAGGTGGCCCGCTGGCTGGCCGGGTCGGGGGCGAGACACCTCGCGCTCGCCGTCCCGGCCGACGCGGCGGACCTGGACGAGCTACGCGTCGAACTGACCGGCCTCGGTGCCCGGAGCACCCTCCTGCGGGACGAGCAGGAGCACGACGAAACCGGTGCCACCGGTGACGGTGCCACGCTGCGCGCGGCCCTGCCGGAGGGGCTCGAGGCCGTCGTCGTCGGATCGGGGGAGGCGGGCGGCGCCGGGACGGCGGTGGCGGAGCTGGATCTGGGCGCCTTTGCGGCCGCCGTGGGTGATCGGATCGCTGCCGCGGGCCTCGACGCAGCGGTCTTCGGGGACGGGGCGGTCTCCGGGGGCGACCCGCCGGAGGCGACGGCCGAACTGATCGTCGTGTCGTCCCTCGCGGGCCTCTGGGGCAGCGGTGGGCAGAGCGTGAGTGCCGCCGCCGAGGGCTATCTCGACGCCCTGGCCCGGCGGCGGCGCAGCCTGGGCGGTGCCGCGGTGAGTGTGGCTCTTGGTGGCTGGGCGGGCGACCGGATCGTGGTGGACCGGCCGCGGCTGGCCGGTCTGGGTGTCCTGTCCGCGGAGCTGGCCGCCGCGGCCCTCGAACGTGCCGTCGGTGCCGGCGCGCACAGCGGTCTGGTCGTCGCCGACATCGACTGGGAGCGGCTGCTCGTGGCGTTCCCCGCCGCGGCCAGCCTGCCGCTGCTGCGCGACCTCGCCGAGGTTCGCGAGCATCCGGCAACGGGCGCTGCCCTCGCCGCGGGCGAGCCGGCCGATGGCGCCGAGCGATGGCGCCGCCGGGTCGGCGGCCTGGTCGGGGCCGATCAGGAACGGGCCGTTCTCGATCTGGTCCGGGCCGAGGCGGCGGTCGTGCTCGGCCAGGAGGGTGCCGCAGCGGTGCGACCGGGCCGGCCGTTCCGGGACCTGGGGTTCGACTCCCTGACCGTGGTCGAGCTGCGTAACCGGATGAGGGAGGCCACCGGTGTCCCGTTGCCCACCACAGTGATCTTCGATTACCCCACCCCGGCGGAGCTGGCCCGGTATCTGCTGGACGAGCTGCTGCGCGGCCCGGCCGGCCCCGCCGGCGAGAGCACCGGGTCGCCCCTGGCCGGCCCCGGTGATCTGGACGGCCTGGCGGCCGGCCTGCCCCTGCTGTCCGACGACGTCCGCGCCGCGGTGCTGGCCCGGATGCGCACCCTGTTGCGCAGATGGGACGACAGCCCGGACGGCGAGGTGGCGGGCGACGCCGCCACGGACGATCTCGACGCGGCGTCGGACGACGAGATCTTCGACCTGATCGACAACGAGCTGGGGATCTCCTGAGGTGATCCACCGCCCCGCCTGCCCCGTTCGCCCCGTTCGCCGTGCCCGAGGAGTCGACCTTCCATGAGCACCGAAGCCAAGCTGCGCGACTATCTCAAGCGGGTGACGGCCGATCTGCGCCAGGTCCGGGGGCGCCTGTCCGACGTCGAGGCCCGTTCCCGCGAACCCATCGCGATCGTGGCGATGAGCTGCCGGCTGCCCGGCGGTGTCCGGTCACCCGAACAGCTGTGGGATCTCGTGGCCGACGGCCGGGACGCGATCTCGCCGTTTCCCGCCGACCGCGGCTGGGATCTGGACGCCGTCTACGACGCTGATCCGGAGCGGTTGGGGCGCAGTTATGTGCGCGAGGGCGGGTTCCTGGCCGACGTCGACCGGTTCGATGCCGGGTTCTTCGAGATCAGCCCGCGGGAGGCGCTGGCGATGGCCCCCCAGCAACGCCTGTTGCTGGAGACGTCCTGGGAGACGTTCGAGCGGGCCGGCATCGACCCGCTGTCCATGCGCGGGTCGCGGACCGGGGTCTTCGTGGGGGCGACCAACCACGACTACGGCACCGACGCCGCCGACGTCCCGGAGGCCCTCGAGGGCCACATCGGGCTCGGGACGTCCAGCGCGGTGATGTCGGGCCGGATCGCCTACACCCTCGGGCTGGAAGGGCCCGCGCTGACCGTCGACACGATGTGCTCGTCGTCGATGGTGGCGCTGCACCTGGCCAGCCAGTCACTGCGCCAGGGCGAGTGCACGATGGCGCTGGCCGCCGGGGTCACGGTCCTCGCCACACCGATGGCGTTCGTCCAGTACAGCCGGCAGCGGGCGTTGTCCCCGGATGGACGGTGCCGGCCGTTCGCCGCCGGGGCGAACGGCACCGGCTGGTCCGAGGGCGTCGCGGTGCTGCTGCTCGAACGGCTCGGCGACGCCCGACGCAACGGCCACCAGGTGCTCGCGGTCATCCGTGGTTCGGCGCTGAACTCCGACGGCGCCAGCAACGGACTGACCGCGCCGAACGGACGGTCGCAGCAGCGGGTCCTGCGCCAGGCGCTCGCGAACGCCGGACTGACCGGCACCGACGTCGACGTGGTGGAGGCCCACGGCACCGGGACCACCCTCGGTGACCCGATCGAGGCGCGGGCTCTGCTCGCCGTCTACGGCCAGGACCGGGCCGCGGACCGGCCGCTGTGGCTGGGCTCGGTGAAGTCCAACATCGGCCACGGCGCCGCGGCGTCCGGTCTCACCGGTGTGGTCAAGATGGTGATGGCGATGCGCAACGGGATGCTGCCCCGCACCCTGTACGCCGAGGAGCCCACCCCCCATGTCGACTGGTCGTCGGGTGCGATGCGGCTGCTGACCGAGGAGGTTCCCTGGCCCGGCGCCGGGGAGCCCCGCCGGGCCGGGGTCTCGTCGTTCGGGGCGAGTGGGACGAACGCACACGTCATTCTCGAGGATGCCCCGCCGGAGCCGGAGCCGGCCCGGACAACGGATGCGGTCGCTTCCGGGACGGCCGCTTCCGCCGGGGCCGCGGTCGATCTCCCGGCGGGCGCCGGGGCCGGGGCCGTGGGGGCGACCGATGGCTCGGCGCTGCTGTGGGTGGTGTCCGGCCGCGGTGTGGACGCGGTCGGTGCCCAGGCTCAGCGGTTGCTCGACCATGTGTCGACCCGGGTGGAGCTGAAGCTGGCGGATGTCGGCTTCTCGCTGGCGACGTCCCGGTCGGCGTTCGAGCACCGGGCCGCGGTGGTGGCGGGGGACCGGGCGGAGTTCCTGGCCGCTCTGGCGGCGCTGTCGCGGGATGAACCCACCGACCGGGTGGTCCGCGGGACGGCGCTTGACGATCCGAAACCGGTGTTCGTGTTCCCGGGTCAGGGCGCGCAGTGGGTGGGCATGGGGGTGGATCTGCTGGCGTCGAGCCCGGTGTTCCGGGCCCGCCTGCAGGAGTGCGCGGCGGCGTTGGAGCCGTATGTGGACTGGTCGGTGTTCGACGTGCTGCGGGGGGCGGCGGATTCGCCGCCGCTGGACCGGGTCGACGTCGTCCAGCCGGTGCTGTGGGCGGTGATGGTGTCGCTGGCCGAGCTCTGGCGGTCGCTCGGGGTGGTGCCGTCGGTGGTGGTGGGGCATTCGCAGGGGGAGATCGCGGCGGCCTGCGTGGCCGGCGCGCTCAGCCTCGCCGACGGGGCCCGGGTGGTGGCTCTGCGCAGTCGGCTGCTGGGCGCCGAACTGTCCGGTCGGGGCGCGATGGCGTCGGTGTCACTGTCGCCCGAGGAGGTGGCGGACCGGATCTTGCCGTGGGGCGGGCAGGTGTCGGTGGCGGCGGTGAACGGACCGTCGTCGACGGTGGTGTCGGGTGATCCGCGGGCGTTGGACGGGCTGCTGGCCGGGTGCGCGGCCGACGGGGTACGGGTGCGGCGGATCGCCGTCGACTACGCGTCGCATTCGGCGCAGATCGACGGGATCCGCGATCAGCTGCTGGCGGCGCTGGACGGGATCACCCCGCGGGTGCCGGAGGTGGCGTTCTGGTCCACGACGACCGGGGAGCCGGTGGACACCGCGGCGCTGGACGCCGGGTACTGGGTGCGCAACCTGCGCCAACCGGTGCTGTTCGAACCGGTCGTGCGCCGGCTGCTCGAGCGCGACCACCAGATGTTCATCGAGGTCAGCCCCCATCCCGTGCTGGTTGTGGGGATCGAGCAGACCGCGGAGGCGGCCGGCGCGTCCGACAGCGACAGCGCGCTTGAGCGCGACGGCACGCGTGATGTCGTCACCCTCGGATCCCTGCGCCGTGACGAGGGCGGCCTGGACCGGTTCCTGCGCTCGGTCGGCCAGGCCCAGGCCCACGGCGTCGAGCTGGACTGGTCGGCGCTCTACCCCGGGTCGGATGTCCGGCGCGTGGAGCTGCCGACCTACGCCTTCGGTGGAACGCGGTACTGGCTCGCGCCCGGATCGGGAGCGGCGGCGACACGCCCCGGCGACCGGCCGACCAGCGGGCCCGCCGAGTCCGACGCCGCGTTCTGGGACGCCGTCGACCGGGAGGACACGGCGGCGCTGGCCGCCGTGCTGGGTGCCCCGGCCGAGCAGCCCCCACCGGCCCTGGCCCCTGCCCTGGGTGTGCTGTCCGCCTGGCGCCGGACGGCCCGGGACCAGGCCACGATGACGTCCTGGCGCTACCGTGTGCGCTGGGACCCGCTGTCCGTCCCCTCGACCGCTCCGGCTGCCCCACCTGCGTTGGCCGTCCCGTCCGTTGCGGCGGCGCAGACCGGCCCGCGGCTCGTGCTGGTGCCGGCGTCCGAGGGCGCGTCCGACATGTCGTCGGTGCTCGACGCCCTTGGCCATGACGGCGCCGCGGTCGTGGCGGTCGGCGTCACCCCGCGGGTGGACCGGGCGGAGCTGGCCGACCTGCTCCGCGCGGCGCTTGGCGACGGCCTGCCCGCGGCGGTGGTGTCCCTGCTCGCTGTCGAGGACACCCCCCATCCGGTCCATGCGGAGATCAGTACCGGGCTGGCGCTGACCGTCCTGCTGGTCCAGGCACTCGACGACGTCGGCCTGGACGCGCCGCTGTGGGTGCTGACCCGCGGCGCGGTCGCGGTACGCGACGACGATCCGCCGGAAAGCCCGGCCCAGGCGGCGGTGTGGGGACTGGTCCGATGCGCGGCGCTCGAACACCCCCGGCGCTGGGGTGGCCTGCTGGACCTGCCCGCCGTCGTCGAGGCCGGGTCCCTCGAACGGATGCGGGCCGTGCTCACGGACGTCGGCGTGGAGGATCAGCTCGCCGTGCGGGCCGACGGCGTGTTCGTCCGACGCCTGGTCCGTGCGGGCGACCCGCCGCCGGCGGGCCCCGCGCGGACCTGGCGTCCGCGGGGCACCGTCCTGATCACCGGCGGGACCGGGGCGATCGGCGGGCACGTCGCCCGCTGGCTCGCCCGTGCCGGCGCGCCCCACCTCGTCCTCGCCAGCCGGCGCGGTGCGCAGGCGCCGGGAGCCACCGAGCTCGCCGCCGAGCTGACCGCTCTCGGCAGCCGGGTCACCCTCGAGGCCTGCGACGTCGCCGACCGCGACGCGCTGCGCGCCCTGGTCGACCGGGTCGAGGCCGGCGGCGACCAGATCCGCGCGGTCCTGCACACCGCGGGCGGCGGGGTGCTGGTTCCGCTGGTCGAGACCACGCTTGCGCAGGTGGCCGAGGCCGCCCGGGCCAAGGCCACGGGCGCCGCGCTGCTCGACGAGATCTTCGACCGGGACACCCTCGACGCCTTCGTGCTGTTCTCCTCGATCTCGGCCGTGTGGGGCAGCGGCATCCACGGCGGTTATGCCGCGGCGAACGCCTTCCTCGACGGCCTCGCCCGGCGCCGGCGCACTCGGGGCCTGACCGCGACGTCGATCGCCTGGGGCATCTGGAGCCCGGCCGACGGCGGCGGGATGGCGGCGGCCCTGGCCGAGGACCAGCTTCGCGCCAGCGGCATTCCGTTCATGCCACCGCCGCTCGCCCTGGCGGCGTTCGGGCGGGTGCTCGACCTCGACGACGTCGACGTGGTCGTCGCCGAGATCGACTGGGACCGGTTCGTGCCGGTGTTCACCTCCGCGGGACCGCGCCCGCTGCTCGACGGGCTGCCCGAGGCGCGACGCATCCTCGCCGCGACCTCGGTGGTCCCGACCTCGTCCGGTGCGAGCTCGTTCGCCGGGGTCTCGTCCGCGTCGGGCACTGCCGCCGGTTCGGCGGGCACGGTGTCGACCCTGGGCGCGCACCTCGCCGGCCTGCCGGCGTCCGCCCGCGACCGGGCCGTGCTCGACCTGGTCCGGACCCAGACCGCCGCGGTGCTCGGCTACGCGGACGCCGAAGCCGTGGTGGCCGGCCGGCCGCTGCGTGAGCTCGGGTTCGACTCGTTGACCGCCGTCGACCTGCGCAACCGGCTGAGCGCGGTGACCGGCCTACGGCTGCCCGTCAGCCTGGTCTTCGACCATCCGACGGTGCAGCTGCTGGCCCGCCACCTGCGCGCGCAGGCGGCGGCGGAATCCCCCGCGGTCCCGGCCCCGGTCCTGCCCACGCCGGCCGGCGACGCCGCCCTGACCGACGAACCGATCGCCGTCGTGTCGATGGGCTGCCGCTTCCCCGGCGGCGTTCGGACGCCCGAGGACCTGTGGGATCTGGTGGCCGGCGGGGTCGACGCGATCTCGCCGTTCCCGACCGACCGCGGCTGGGATCCGGACATGTTCGACGACGATCCCGACCGTTCCGGGAAGAGCTACGTCCGTGACGGCGGCTTCCTGCTGGACGCCGCAGCGTTCGACGCCGCGTTCTTCGGGATCTCGCCGCGGGAGGCGGCCGCGATGGACCCCCAGCAGCGCCTGCTGCTGGCGACCGTCTGGGAGGCGGTCGAGCGGGCCGGCATCGACCCGACGACGCTGCGCGGCAGCACCAGTGGTGTCTTCGTCGGTGCCGCCTACCAGGGCTACGGCGGGTCGATGGACCGCATCCCGGCCGGCAGCGAGGGCCACTTCGTCACCGGCTCCTCCACCAGTGTGCTGTCCGGGCGGATCGCCTACACCCTGGGCCTGGAGGGGCCCGCGGTCACGGTGGACACCGCCTGCTCCTCGTCGCTGGTGGCCCTGCACCTCGCCTGCCGGTCGCTGCGGTCGCGGGAGTGCTCGCTCGCCGTGGCCGCCGGCGCGACCGTGATCGGCTCGCCGGTGTCGTTCGTCGAGTTCAGCCGGCAGCGGGGCCTGGCCCGCGACGGTCGCTGCAAGGCGTTCGGCGCCGGGGCCGACGGGATGGGACTCGGTGAGGGGGTGGGGACGCTGCTGCTCGCCCGGCTCTCGGACGCCCGCCGGGCCGGATATCCGGTGCTCGCCGTCATCCGCGGCAGCGCGATCAACTCGGACGGGGCGAGCAACGGCCTGTCCGCGCCCAACGGGCTGGCCCAACAGCGGGTGATCCGCCAGGCGCTCGCCAGCGGTGGCCTGGGCCCGGGCGACATCGACGTCGTCGAGGCGCACGGGACGGGGACGACGCTGGGCGACCCGATCGAGGCCGAGGCGCTGCTGGCGACCTACGGCCAGGACCGCCCCGCCGACGAGCCGCTGCTGCTGGGCTCGGTGAAGTCGAACATCGGCCACGCCCAGGCCGCCTCCGGCGTCGCGGGCGTCATCAAGATGGTGCTCGCCCTGAACCGGGGGATACTGCCGAGCACCCTGCACGTGGACGAGCCGTCGCCGTACGTCGACTGGTCGGCCGGCGCCGTGCGACTGCTGGCCAGCGCGCAGCCATGGCCACGGCGAGGGCGTCCGCGCCGCGCCGGTGTCTCCTCCTTCGGACTGTCCGGCACCAACGCGCACGCCATCCTGGAACAGGCCGAGCCGGCGGCCGACGCCGCACCCGCGGATTCCGCGGCCGGCGGCACACCGGTACCGGCGGCGGCACCGGCCGAGGCCGCGGTGCCGGCCGAGGCCGCGGTGCCGGTTCCGTGGGTCCTCAGCGCCCAGCACCCGGCCGCACTCGCGGCCCAGGCCACCCGTCTGCTGGAGCATGTCGACGCCCGGCCGCACGACGGTGTGCGCGATATCGGGTACGCGCTGGCGACGACCCGCTCGTCGTTCGCGCACCGCGCGGTCGTCGTCGCCGCGGACCGCGCGGACTTCCGCGGCGCGCTGCTTGCTCTGGCCGGTGGCGAGGTCGCCGCGAACACGGCGCGGGGCGTGGCCGTCGCCGATCCCCGGATCGTGTTCGTGTTCCCCGGCCAGGGCGCGCAGTGGACCGGGATGGGAGTGGAGCTGCTCGAGGCCAACCCGGTGTTCCGGGCCCGGATGCAGGAGTGCGCGGCGGCGCTGGATCCGCTGACGGGCTGGTCGCTGCTCGACACCCTGCGCGCGCGACCGGGCTCGCCGTCCCTCGACCGGGTCGACGTCGTGCAGCCCGTGCTGTTCGCGGTGATGCTGTCGTTGGCGCAGGTGTGGCGGTCGTTCGGAGTGGTGCCGACGGCGGTCGTGGGTCATTCGCAGGGGGAGATCGCGGCGGCGTGCGTCGCGGGCGCGCTGAGCCTGCGCGACGCCGCGCGGGTGGTCGTGGTCCGCAGCCGGATGGTCGGCGCCGAACTGTCGGGGCTCGGCGCGATGGCGTCGGTGGCGTTGGCGCGCGCCGAGGTGGAACAGCGGATCGCGTCCTGGGACGGACGGCTCTCGGTGGCGGCGGTGAACGGGCCGTCGTCCACGGTCGTCTCCGGTGATCCGGACGCGCTGGCCGGGTTGCTGGCCGCCTGCGAGGCGGACGGGGCACGGGTGCGCCGGGTGCCGGTGGACTACGCGTCGCATTCCGCGCAGGTCGACGGCATCCACGACGGGCTGGTGCGGGCCCTGGACCCGATCACGCCGCGGGAGCCGGACATCCCGATCCATTCGACGGTCACCGGCGATCTGCTGGACTCGGCCGCGTTCGACGGCGAGTACTGGGCGCGCAACCTGCGTGAGCCGGTGTTGTTCGAGCCGGTGACCCGGGCCCTGCTTGAGGCCGGGCATCAGATCTTCATCGAGGTCAGCCCCCATCCGGTGCTGACGATGGGCGTGCAGGAGACCATCGACACGATCCCGGGCTGCGCCGCGGTGGCGGTCGAGACGCTGCGCCGTGCCGATGGCGGTCCGGTTCGCCTGCTCCGCTCCCTGGCCGAGGCGCATGTCCAGGGCGTGGAACCGTACTGGCCGGCCGTGCTCGCCGGGCCCGTCCCGCGGCCGCCCGTCCTGCCGCCGCCGGTGCCGGTGCCGCTGCCGACCTACCCGTTCCAGGAACGGCGGTACTGGGTCGACACGACGGCCGACGTGGCGTCAGAGCCGGCCGGTGACACGTCGCGGCCCGGGGGCTCCCAGGCGGAGGTCGACGGCCGGTTCTGGACGGCGGTCGAGCAGGAGGACCTGGCGGCGGTCGCCACGACGATGGAGCTCGCCGGGACCGACGCGGTCGAGCCGCTGCGCCCGGCGCTCGGCCTGCTGTCGGCCTGGCGCCGCCGCCAGGCCGAGCAGTCGGCGATCTCGTCCTGGCGCTACGACGTGACCTGGTCACCCGTACCGGTGTCACCGGCGGGACCGCAGGCACCGTCGGCCGAGGGCTGGCTGCTCGTCGTGCCGGCGGTCACCGAACACGCGGACCTGGTCGACCGGGTCGTCGCCGCGTTCGCGGCCGAGGACGGCACGCCGCCGCCCACCGTCACCGTCACGGCGCTCGACACCACCCGCACCGCGATAGCGCACCGCCTGCGGGCGGGCCTCGCCGACCCCGACCGGCCGCCGGCGGGGGTGCTGTCCCTGCTTGCACTGGCCGCGGAAACCACCGCCACCGACAGCACCGACAGCACCGACAGCACCGACCCGATGGATGGCACCGACGGAGCCGATTCGACTGACGGCAGTGACCTGACGGATGGCACCGGCGGGACCGGACGGCCGGCGGTACCCGTCGGCCTGGCCCTGTCGATCGGCCTGCTCCAGGCACTCGGAGACGTCGCCATCGGTGCCCCGCTGTGGTGCGTGACCCGGGGGGCGGTGTCGGTCGGGCGAGCGGACACCCACGTCGATCCCGGGCAGGCGTTGCACTGGGGGCTCGGCGGCGTGGCGAGCATGGAGTACCCGGGACGCTGGGGTGGTCTGGTCGACCTTCTCCCGGCCGGGGACGGCGTTTCCCTCGACGCCCGTGGCGCCGCCCGGCTCCGCGCGGCGGTCACCGGGCCGGGATCGGTCACCGCGCCCGGCGCCGGGCCGCGGGGTGAGGGGGCTCCGGCCGCGGAGGACCAGCTCGCGTTGCGGTCGGCCGGGCTGTACCGCAGGCGGCTGGCTCGGGCCACCCCCCGGGCCGGGATCACCGAGGTCGATGCCTGGAAACCAGCGGGCACCGTGTTGATCACGGGCGGTACCGGGACTCTCGGCCGGCTGGTCGCCCGGTCGCTGGCCCACGACGGCGCCCCACACCTGTTGCTGGCCAGCCGGCGAGGGGCGGGCGAGGCGGGGACGGAGCAGGCGGCGCGGACGGCACAGCTGGTCGCCGAGCTGTCCGCCCTCGGCTCGGCGATCACCGTCGCCGCCTGTGATGTCGCGGACCGTGCGTCACTGGCCGCGCTGCTGGCCGGTGTGCCCGCCGAGCATCCGCTGACGGCGGTGGTGCACACGGCCGGTGTCCTGGACGACGGTGTGATCGACAGCCTGACCCCCGAACGGGCGGCCGCGGTGCTGCGGCCCAAGATGGTCGCCGCGGCGAACCTGGACGAGCTGACCCGCGATCTTCCCCTGTCCGCCTTCGTGCTGTTCTCCTCCTTCGCCGGCACGGTGGGCGGTCCGGGCCAGGGCAGCTACGCCGCGGCGAACGCCTATCTCGACGCGCTGGCCCGGCGCCGCCGCGCCGACGGCCTGGTAGCCACCTCCGTGGCCTGGGGCTCCTGGGGAGGCGGCGGGCTGCTGACCGCCGAGCTCGCGGAGCGGCTGCGCCAGCAGGGCATGCCCCCGATGGATCCGTCCCTCGCCGTCGTGGCACTGCGTGAGCTGCTCGACCACGACGACACGTTCGCGGTGGTGGCCGACATCCACTGGGAGCGCCTCGTCGCGACCCTGAGCTCCGCACGGACGCCGGCGGCGGTCGCCGACCTCGCCGCGGCCCACCAACGCCCCACCGCCACCACCGGGCCCGGGGCCGGGGCCGGTGGACGCGTCACCGCGGCAGCCGGTTCGTCGCTGGCCGACGAGCTCGCCGGGCTGGATCAGACCGACCGACAGCGGCGGCTGTCCGAGCTGGTGCGCACGCAGGTCGCCGCCGTGCTCGGCTACGCCGGACCGGACGAGATCGACCCGGACCGGGCGATGCGCGACATCGGTTTCGATTCGCTGACCGCCGTCGACCTGCGCAGCCGGCTGGCCACCGCCACCGGACTGCGGCTGCCGGTGACGCTGGTCTTCGACCATCCGACCTCGACCGCGCTGGCACGCCACCTCGAGACCGAACTGCTTGACGGGCTGCCCCCGACCGCCGCCGACGTAACCAGGGGCGGAACCGCCGCCACGGCTGCCGGTGGACCGGCCGCGGGCACGGCGGCCCCCGACGACGACCTCGTCGCGATCGTGGCGATGAGCTGCCGTCTGCCCGGCGGGGTCCGCTCGCCGGAGGACCTGTGGTCGCTGGTGCGCGACGGCGTCGACGTCATCGGTGACTTTCCGACCGACCGCGGCTGGGACGTCGCTGGCCGATACGACCCGGACCCCGAGGTGGCGGGAACCTACTACGCGCGCGGCGGTGGCTTCCTGTACGACGCGGCCGACTTCGACCCCGGCTTCTTCGGGATCTCCCCGCGGGAGGCCCTCGCGATGGACCCGCAGCAGCGGCTGCTGCTGGAGACCTCGTGGGAGGCTCTCGAACGGGCCGGCATCGACCCGGCGACGCTTCGGGGAACCGACACCGGGGTCTTCGTCGGCTCCAGTTACAACGACTACGGAATGCGGCTCGACGGGGCCCCCGAGGGGTTCGAGGGCTACCTCGCCACAGGCAGCGCCAGCAGCGTCGCCTCGGGCCGCATCGCCTACACCTTCGGTCTGGAGGGGCCGGCGGTCACCGTCGACACCGCCTGCTCGTCGGCACTGGTGGCACTGCACCTGGCCGCGCAGGCGCTGCACCGCGGAGAATGCTCGCTGGCGCTGGCCGGCGGGGTGACGGTCATGTCGACGATGAGCACGTTCATCGAGTTCAGCCGGCAGCAGGCCATGTCGCCGGACGGCCGCTGCAAGGCGTTCTCGGCTCAGGCGGACGGGGCCGGCTGGGCGGAGGGCGTCGCCCTGCTGCTCGTGGAGCGGCTCGCCGACGCCCGTCGAGCCGGCCATCCGGTGCTCGCGGTCATCCGCGGCTCGGCGTTGAACTCCGACGGCGCCAGCAACGGGCTGACCGCCCCGAGCGGGCCGGCCCAGCAGCGGGTGATCCGCCAGGCGCTCGCCAACGCCGGACTGCGGGCCGGCGACGTCGACGTGGTCGAGGCGCACGGGACCGGCACGGCGCTCGGTGACCCGATCGAGGCCGAGGCGATCCTCGCGACCTACGGGCGGGACCGGCCGGCCGGCCGCCCGCTCTGGCTGGGCGCGCTGAAGTCCAACATCGGCCACACCCAGGCCGTCTCGGGGGTCGCCGGCGTCATCAAGATGGTGCAGGCGATGCGGCACGGCGAGCTGCCCGCGACGCTGCACGTCGACGAGCCGACCCCGCACGTCGACTGGTCCACCGGCACCGTCCGGCTGCTGACCGAACGGCGCAGCTGGCCGACACTCGACGGTCGTCCACGCCGCGCCGCGGTGTCGTCCTTCGGGATCAGCGGCACCAACGCGCACCTGCTGCTGGAATCCACGCCGGACGACACGGTGCTGCGGGACGACACGGTGCCACCGGACGACACGGTGCCGCCGGACGACACGGTGCCGCCGGACGACACGGTGCCGGATGGCACGGCGGCGCCGCGGGCCGCGGCGGGTGAGGCTACCCCGGCGTCGGCGGCCGTGGTGTGGCCGCTGTCGGCGCGCGGCGAACCGGCACTCGCCGTGCAGGCCGCGCGGCTGCTCACGTGGCTCGACGAGCACCCGCGGGCACGCCCCGCCGATGTCGGGTTCTCGCTCGCGACGACGCGTGGCACGCTCCCGCATCGCGCCGCCGTCGTCGGATCGGACGCGCAACGGCTGCGTGCGGGTCTCACGGTGGTCGCCGAGGGGCGGGCCGGCACCGGGATCGCCGGCGTGGTCGCGGGGCGGGGTGGCTCCGACGGCCGGCTCGCCTTCCTGTTCACCGGGCAGGGCAGCCAGCGGGCGGGGATGGGCCGGGCGCTCGCCGACGTCCACCCCGTGTTCGCGGACGCCCTGGACGAGATCGGCGCCCACCTCGACCCACATCTTGACGGCGCCTCGACTCGCGCGGTGATGTTCGCCGCGGCGGGCACCCCGCAGGCGCGGGAGCTGGACCACACCGCCCACACCCAGCCGGCGCTGTTCGCGTTCGAGGTCGCGCTGTTCCGGCTCCTCGCCAGCTGGGGGATCGTCCCGGACGTTCTGCTCGGCCACTCGATCGGGGAGCTCGCGGCCGCCCATGTCGCCGGGGTGCTGTCGCTGGCGGACGCCTGTGCGCTGGTCGCGGCGCGGGGCCGGCTGATGGGAGAGCTGCCCGCCGGCGGCGCGATGCTGTCGGTGTCGACGTCCGAGGACGTGGTGCTGGCGGCGATCGACGGTCTCGGGGACCGGGTGGGGATCGCCGCGCTCAACGGCCCCCGGACCACGGTGGTCTCCGGTGACGCCGACGCCGTCGAGGAACTGGCGGCCCGCTGGGCGGACGAGGGCCATCGGGTCCGCCGCCTGCGGGTCGGTCATGCCTTCCACTCCCCACGGATGGACCCCATCCTGGACCGGTTCGGTGCCCTCGCGGGCACGCTCGACTACGCCCCGCCGACGATCCCGATCGTCTCCAACGTCACCGGACGCCTCGCCACCGCCGAGGAGCTCTGCTCGCCGGACTACTGGGTGTGCCACGTCCGCCAGGCCGTCCGCTTCCACGACGGGGTACGCGAGCTGGACCGGATCGGTGTGCGCACGCATCTGGAGCTGGGACCCGACGGCGTGCTGACCGCGATGGGCGAGCAGATCCGGCCACCGGAGGCGGCGGTGTGGGTGCCAGCCCTGCGCCGGGACACACCCGAACCGGTGGCGCTCGCGACCGCGGTGGCATCCCTGCACGTCCACGGGGTGGACGTCGACTGGCCCGCGGTGTTCGCCGGCGCCGACGCCCGCCGGGTCGACCTGCCGACCTACGCCTTCCAACGGGAGCGGTACTGGCTCGACGCCCCACCGGTGACGGGTGTTCCCGCCGGTTTCACGGCCACGGGCCATCCGCTGCTCGGCGCGGCTGTCGAACTTCCCGAATCCGACGGCTGGCTGTTCACCGGCCAGCTCGGGGCGCGGACGGCGCCCTGGCTCGCCGACCATGCGGTGTCGGGGACGATCCTGGTGCCGGGCACCGCCTTTGTCGAGCTTGCGATCCGGGCGGGGGAGCAGGTCGACTGCGACCGCATCGACGAGCTGACGTTGCAGGCGCCGCTGGTGCTCCCGGCCGACGGGGCGGTGTCGGTCCAGGTGACCGTCGGCGGCCCTGACGCGGACGGCGCACGCCCGGTCACCGTCCACTCCCGCCCGGCGGACTCCGGGGACGGGACCTGGACGCGGCACGCCACCGGCATCGTGTCCCCGGCGGCTGCCGTACCGGCGGGCACAGCACCGGCGGGGACAGCACCGGCGGGGACAGCACCGGCGGGGACAGCACCGGCAGGTGCAGTACCGGCGGAGGACGGGTCGGCGGCGGATCTGCGGGACTGGCCGCCGGCCGATGCGCAGCTGTTGGACACCGGGGACCTGTACGAGCGCCTGGCCGCGAACGGGTTCGACTACGGTCCCGCCTTCCGTGGCCTGCGGGCCGCCTGGCGGCGCGGGCCGGAGATCTTCGGTGAGGTGAGCCTGCCCGACGCCCAGCGTGCCGAGGCGGCGGCGTTCCGCCTGCACCCCGCGCTGCTCGACGCCGCTCTGCATACCGTCGCCTTCACGATGCGGGAGGGCGACGGCGGGGTCCTGCCGTTCTCGTGGACCGGCGTTCGGCTGCACGCCACCGGCGCGTCGGCGCTGCGGGTCAGGATCACGCCGACCGGGTCGGGTGGTGTGGCCGTCGTGGTCGCAGCCCCCACCGGGCACCCGGTGGCCATCGTGGAGTCGCTGGTGCTGCGGCCGGTCGCCGCGGCGGCGCTGACCGGTGTGCCGGCCGCGCAGGACGGCCCGTTCCGGCTGCGCTGGTCCGCCCTGCCGGCGGCCACGACCGTGCCCCTGCCCCGGGCGGCGGAACCCACCGGCCGCGGATCCTGGACGCTGCTCAGCCGGGCGGACGGTTCCCCGGGGGAGACGGCGATCCTGGCCAGCCTGCGCGCCACCGGGATGACGACGGTGGTGGCGTCCGATCTGGCCACGGTGCTTGGTGGAGGCTCCGGGACGGGCGCGCCCGAGGTTGTCCTCGCGCCCTTCGCCGGTGAGCCCGGCGCCGGGACCGGCCGTGCCGACACCAAGGGCACCGACACCGCGGGCACGGGTGTCGCCGGTACGGGCATCGCAGCCGCCGATCTGGTCGGCGCGGCGGTGCGGGCGGCCACCCGCTGGGCGCTCGCGCTCGTGCACACCTGGCTGTCCGGCGCCGGCCCGGCTGGTCGGCTCGTCGTTGTCACCCGGGGTGCCGTCGCCACGGACGGCACCGACGCGGCACCCGACCTGGCCCAGGCCGCGGTGTGGGGGCTGGTGCGCTCGGCGCAGGCGGAGCATCCCGACCGTTTCGTCCTGCTGGACCTGGACGACCAGGCCGCCTCGGTCGAGGCGGTCGCGGCAGCGGTCACGACGGCGGTCGCGGCGGGCGAGCCGCAGCTGGCACTGCGCCGCGGCGAGCCGTTCGCGGCCCGGCTGGCCCGTGTGGACCAGGCCGGGGACCGGCCGTCACCCGGCTGGGATCCCGAGGCGACGGTGCTGGTCACCGGGGCGACCGGCGCCCTGGGCGGCGTGCTGGCCCGCCATCTGGTGGCCACCTACGGCGTCCGGCACCTGCTGCTGGTCGGGCGGCGTGGGCCCGGGGCACCCGGCGCCACCGAGCTGACCGCGGACCTCGTCGCGCTCGGGGCCCAGGTGACCCTGGTCGCCGCTGATGTCGCCGACCGCGGGGAACTCGCCGCACTGCTTGCCGCGATCCCGGCCGAACACCCCCTGGGGGCGGTCGTGCACGCCGCGGGTGCGCTCGACGACGGGATGATCTCCGCGCTCACCCCCGAACGTCTCGACCCGGTCCTGCGTCCCAAGGTGGACGCCGTGCTGCACCTGCACGAGCTGACCGCGGACCGCCCGCTCTCGGCGTTCGTGCTCGCCTCCTCGCTCGCGGGCACCTTCGGCGGGGCCGGGCAGGCGAACTACGCGGCGGCGAACGCCTTCCTCGACGCCTTCGCCACGCGGCGTCGGGCGGCCGGCCTGCCGGCGGTCTCGATGGGCTGGGGCCTATGGGCTCGCCGCGGCGCGATGACCGGAAAGCTCGGGGACGCGGACCTGCGCCGCCTCGCCCGCGGCGGGATCGTCGCCCTGTCGGACGACCAGGGCCTGGCGCTGTTCGACACCGCGCTCGCGGTGAACGAGGCACACCTGCTCACGGCCCGACTCGACGTCGACGCGGTCCGCCGGGCGCCGGGTCCGGTACCCGCCCTGTACCGGGCGCTGGTGGCCGGGGCGCGGCGGCCGGGGGCGGACACGTCGGCGTCCCGGGTCGACGTCGGCGCGGATCTGCGGCGGCGACTGGGGGAGCTGGCCGGGTCCGGCCGCGGGGAGCTGCTGCGCGAGCTCGTGCGCACGCACGCCGCCGGCGTACTCGGATATCCCGACGGCCGCTCGGTCGAGGTCGACCGGGGGCTGCTGGAGCTGGGCTTCGACTCGTTGACCGCGGTGGACCTGCGTAACCGGCTCGGTGCGGCGACGGGTCTGCGGCTACCGGCGACGCTGCTGTTCGACTACCCGACCGTCCGCGAACTGGCCGACCACCTCGCGGAGGAACTCGTGCCTGCGTCCACCGCCCCGGCGTCCGACCCGCTGGCCGGCCCCGCCGACCTCGACGGTCATCCCGGCCGGCGCGATCCCGACGGCCGGGATGGCCGCACCGATCCGGATGGCCGTCCCGGTCACACCGACCTGGACGACGCCGCCGACCGCATCGAATCCGCCAGCGACGACGAGATCTTCGCCTTCATCGACGAGGAACTCGGGACGGACTGACCGCGTCCTCCCACGGCGTCGTCCGACGACGTCAGCGATTCCCACCCGGCTGGCCCCACCCGCGTAGAAAGCGATGGCACCACACGGTGAACGAGGACAAGCTCCGGGACTACCTCAAGCGCGTCACGACCGACCTGCACCGGACCCGTCGACGCCTCGACGAGCTGTCGACCCGGCACCAGGAGCCGATCGCGATCGTCGCGATGAGCTGCCGGTATCCGGGTGGGGTGCGGTCGCCGGAGGAGCTGTGGGAGCTGGTGGCCGGTGGGGTGGACGCGGTGGGTCCGTTCCCGGTGGACCGGGGGTGGGATCTGGACGCCCTTTTCGACCCGGACCCCGACCATCCGGGGACGTCCTACGCCCGCGAGGGCGGGTTCATCGACGACGTCGCCGGCTTCGACGCCGACTTCTTCGGGATCTCGCCGCGGGAGGCGCTGGCGATGGACCCGCAGCAGCGGCTGCTGCTGGAGACCAGCTGGGAGGTCTTCGAGCGGGCCGGGATCGACCCGCGTTCGGTGCGGGGCAGCCAGACCGGTGTCTTCGCCGGGGTCTCCTACGCCGACTACCGCACCCGCGTCGGCGCGGTGCCCCGCGACATCGAGGGGTATCTGAGCAGCGGCAACTCGGGCAGCATCGCCTCGGGCCGGCTCGCCTACGTCCTCGGGCTGCGCGGACCGGCCGTCACCGTCGACACCGCCTGCTCGTCGTCGCTGGTGGCGATGCACCTCGCCGGGCAGGCCCTGCGCCAGGGCGACTGCGAGCTGGCCGTCGCCGCCGGCGCGATGGTGATGTCCACCCCGGTGGCGTTCGTCGAGTTCAGTCGGCAGCGGGGGCTGGCACCCGACGGCCGGTGCCGGTCGTTCGCGGCGTCGGCGGGTGGCACCGGCTGGGGCGAGGGCGTCGGCGTCCTGCTGCTGGAACGGCTCTCGGACGCGCGCCGCAACGGTCATCCGGTGCTGGCGCTGGTGCGGGGAACGGCGGTGAACTCCGACGGGGCGAGCAGTCGGCTGACGGCACCCAACGGTCCGGCGCAACGGCGGGTGATCCAGCACGCCCTCGCGAACGCCCGGCTCGGCGTGGACGAGATCGACGTGGTGGAGGCACACGGTACCGGCACCCCGCTGGGTGATCCGATCGAGGCGCAGGCGTTGCTGGCGACCTACGGGCAGGGCCGGGACGCGGATCGCCCGTTGCTGGTGGGGTCGTTCAAGTCGAACGTCGGGCACACGCAGGCGGCGGCGGGCGTCGGCGGTGTGATCAAGATGGTGCTGGCGATGCGGCACGGGGTGGTGCCCAGGACGTTGCACGTCGACGAGCCGACCCCGAACGTCGACTGGTCGTCGGGCGCCGTCCGGCTGGCGACCGAGGCCACGCCGTGGCCCGAGACCGGGCGTCCGCGTCGGTCGGCCGTGTCGTCGTTCGGCTTCAGCGGCACGAACGCCCACGTCGTCCTGGAGGCGGCGCCGCCAGATGAGCCGGCGGCCGGGCCGGCGGACGGGCCGGCGGACGGGCCGGCGGACACCGGGGAGGCGGCGGGCGATCCCCCGCCCGCGGCCGACCTCGCCTGGGTGGTGTCGGGCCGGGACGAGGTCACGCTGGCGGCGCAGGCGCAGCGCCTGCACGCGCACGTGGTGGCCCGGCCGGAGCTGGGCCTGGCCGACGTCGGTCTCTCCCTGGTCACCGGCCGGTCGACGTTCGCGCATCGGGCGGTGGTCGTGGCCGGGGACCGGGCGGGTCTGCTGGCCGGTCTGGCGGAACTGGCCGGTTCGGAAGGGCTGGCGGGTTCGGAAGGACCGGCTGGTCTGGAAGGACCGGCGGCGGGTGTGGTGTCGGGTGTGGCGGTGGCCGAGCCGAGGCCGGTGTTCGTGTTCCCGGGGCAGGGCGCGCAGTGGGCGGGGATGGCGGTGGAGCTGCTGGGGTCCAGCGCGGTGTTCCGGGCCCGGGTGCAGGAGTGCGCGGCGGCGCTCGAGCCGTATGTGGACTGGTCGGTGGCGGATGTGCTGCGTGGGGTCGAAGGCGCGCCGGACCTCGAGCGGGTGGACGTGGTGCAGCCGGTGTCGTGGGCGGTGATGGTGTCGCTGGCGGCGTTGTGGCGGGCGCACGGGGTGGTGCCGTCGGCGGTGGTGGGGCATTCGCAGGGGGAGATCGCGGCGGCGTGTGTGGCCGGGGCGTTGAGCCTGGCCGACGGCGCGCGGGTGGTGGCGGTGCGCAGCCGGCTGGTGGCAGCCGAGTTGTCCGGTCAGGGCGCGATGGCCTCGGTGGTGCTGCCGGTGGCGCAGGTGCACCGTCGGGTCTCGCCGTGGGGCGACCGGCTCGCGGTGGCGGCGGTGAACGGGCCGTCGTCGACGGTGGTGTCGGGTGATCCGCAGGCGTTGGACGAGTTCCTGGCCGACTGCGAAGCGGACGGGGTGCGGGCCCGACGGATACCGGTGGACTACGCCTCGCACTGCGCCCAGGTGGACGGGGTGGGCGAGCAGCTGTCGTCCGCGTTGGCGGAAATCACCCCGCGGGCACCGGAGGTGCCGTTCTTCTCGACGGTGACCGGGGAACGGGTGGACACGGCGACGCTGGACGCCGGGTACTGGGTCGCGAACCTGCGGCAGCCGGTGCTGTTCGAGGACACGGTCCGGGCGCTGCTCACGGCGGGGCTGGAGACCTTCGTCGAGGTCAGTCCGCACCCGGTGTTGACGGTGGGTGTGCAGGAGACCATCGACACGGTGGCGGACTCCACGGCGGTGGTGTTCGGGACGCTGCGGCGGGGCGAGGGCGGTCCGGGGCGTTTCCTGACCAGCCTGGCCGAGGCGTTCGTCCGGGGTGTTCCGGTCGACTGGACACCCGTGTTCGCCGGCGCGGCCCGGCGGGTCGATCTGCCCACCTACGCCTTCCGGACACGGCGGTACTGGCTGGAGTCGACGGGACCCGGGGCCATCGACGTCGCCGCCGCGGGACAGGGCGTCGTCGGTCATCCACTGCTCGGTGCGGCGCTCTCCCTGGCGGACGGCGACGGTGGGGTCCTGCTCACCGGACGACTCGCGCGCAGCAGCCATCCCTGGCTCGCCGACCACGCGGTCGCGGGCACCGTCTGGCTGCCGGGCACGGCGCTGCTCGAACTGGCGATCCAGGCCGGGGAACACGCCGGTCGCCCGCACGTCGACGAGCTCACCCTGCACACCCCGCTGGTCATCGGGCCCGGGGACGCAGTGCAGATCCAGGTCATGCTCGCGGCTCCGGACGCGGGCGGCGGACGGGCGGTGACGGTGCACTCCCGCGTCGCACCCGCCGACCCCGCCATCGACGCCGACGACGAGCCATGGACCCGTCATGCCACCGGCGTGCTGACCATCGACGGCCCGCCGGCCGCGGACCTGCGGTCGGCCGGCGGCGAGGACGCCCTGACCACCTGGCCGCCCGCCGGCGGCGTGCCCCTCGACATCACCGACCTGTACGAGGACCTCGCCCGCGCCGGGTTCGACTACGGGCCGGCCTTCCAGGGCCTGCACCGGGCCTGGAGCGTCGGCGACGACATCTGCGCGGAGGTCGGCCTGCCCGCGCGGCAGCAGGACGAGGCTGCCCGGTTCGGCCTGCATCCGGCGCTGCTGGACGCGGCCCTGCACGCGATCGGTCTCGGCCTGCTGCCCGGCTCCACCGCCGGGTCGGTGCCGTTCTCCTGGGGGAACGTGTCGCTGCACGCCGCGGGGGCCGGTCGGCTGCGGGTGCGGCTCACCCGCACCGGTCCGGACACGGTCTCCCTGATCGGCGCGGACGACACCGGTCGGCCGGTCGTCTCCGTCGGGTCGCTGCTGGTCCGTCCGATCAACACGGCCGACCTCCCGAAAGCTGCCGCAGGCCCGCACGACTCGCTGTTCCGCCAGGAGTGGGTCGCGGTCGCACCCCCGGAGATGCCCGCGATCATCCCGACCGGCGCCGGGCACTGGGCGGTGCTCGGCCCGGCCTCGCCGCGGCCCGACGGCCTCGACGTCCACGCCGACCTCGGCTCCCTGACGGCCTCGGTGGACGCCGGCGCCGAGCCGCCCGCCGTCCTCGTCGCCTTCGCACCCCCGCCCGTCATCGAGAGCGCGACCGACGTCGGACACCTCGAGGTCGGACACTCTGACGTCGGGCACCTCGGGGTCGGGCACCTCGGGGTCGGAGACGTCGCCGGGCGGGCGCGCATGACGTCGCACTGGGCGCTTGATCTGCTGCGGGGCTGGTTGTCGGACGAGCGGTTCGCCTCGTCGCGGCTCGTTCTGGTGACCGACGGCGCGGTGTCGACCGGATCGGACGATCCGCTGCGCGATCCGGGTGCCGCCGCCGCCTGGGGGCTCGCCCGTTCGGCCCAGTCGGAGCACCCCGACCGGATCATCCTCGTCGACACCGATGCCCTGGCCGGAGCACCCGGCACGGCCGCACGGCCCGGCACGGCCGCACGGCCCGGCACGGCGGAGGGACTCGACCCGGCCGGCGGGCACGACGTCGATCTCGACATGAGCGCGCTGTACCGGGATCTCCGAGCGGTGGTGGAGACGGGAGAGCCGCGGGTCGCGGTGCGCGCGGGCGAGCTGCGGGCCGCCCGGCTGGCGCGGGTGCCCCGCCTGGACGAGCCGTCACCGGCCGCCGTCGCGGCGGACGACCCGGCCCGGTGGAACCCCGAGGGCACGGTGCTGATCACCGGTGCGACCGGCGTGCTGGGCAACGCCCTGGCCCGCCACCTCGTCTCGGCGCACGGCGTCCGGCATCTGCTGCTGGTCTCCCGTCGCGGCGCCGAGGCCCCCGAGGCCGGGCAGCTCGTGGCCGATCTCGCGGATCTCGGCGCGAGCGCCACCCTGGCCGGCTGCGACGTGGCGGATCGGCCGGCGCTCGCCGGGCTGCTGGCGTCCGTGCCGGCGCAACACCCGCTCACCGCGGTGGTGCACACCGCCGGAGTCCTCGACGACGGCGTCATCACGACGATGACCTCCGAGATGCTCGACCGGGTGCTGCGTCCCAAGGTGGACGCGACCTGGCACCTGCACGACCTGACCCGGAACCTGGACCTGTCGGGGTTCGTCCTGTTCTCCTCGGCCGCCGCGGTCTTCGGCGGCCCCGGCCAGGGCAACTACGCCGCGGCCAACGCCTTTCTCGACGCGTTCGCCGCCTGGCGGCGCGCCGCTGGGCTCCCGGCGGTGTCGATGGGGTGGGGGCTGTGGGAGCGCCGTGGCGGGATGACCGGCCACCTCGACGGGTCCGACGTGCGCCGGTTGACCCGCGGTGGCCTGCAACCGCTGTCCACCGAGCAGGGACTCGCGCTGTTCGACGCCGCGCTCGAGGGTGGCGAGGCGGCCGTCGCACCGATGCGGCTCGATCTGGCCGCCCTGCGGGCCCAGATCGCCGCGACCACGGTGCCGCACCTGCTGCGGGGCCTGATCCGTCCCCGGGTGCGGCGGGCCGCGACGGTGCAGGCCGCGGGCGGCGTCCCCGTCGCGGGCGAGGACGCGGGTTCTGCGGCCGGGCTCGCCCGCCGGGTTGCCGGACTGCCGGTGGCCGACGGTGACGCGGTGCTGCTCACGATCGTGCAGGCGGCGGTGGCCGCGGTGCTCGGCCACGACTCCCCGCGGTCCGTCGACACCGCTCGCGCCTTCAGGGACCTCGGTTTCGACTCGCTGACGGCCGTCGAACTGCGCAACCGGCTGGGTGCCGCGACCGGTGTCCGGCTGCCGGTGACGCTCGTGTTCGACTACCCCACCCCCGCGGCTCTGGTCGGCCACCTGCGGGACAGGCTGCTCGACGCGCCGGCGGCCGCGGTGCCGTCCGCCCTCCTGCCCGCGGTGCCGGCCGCGGCCGACGACCCGATCGTGATCGTGGCGATGAGCTGCCGGTATCCGGGTGGGGTGCGGTCGC
>NZ_JALKFT010000048.1:0-24516 GCF_023242945.1 Frankia umida | reverse complement strand
AATCCTCCCAGCTCAGGAGCACTTTCCTATTCCCGGCACCCCAACAGACGATCACCCCGGTGAAAGCCCGAGGCTAGCATCGAACGGGTTCAGCGACCGCGAGGAGCCGATGCGATGAACCGCCTCCACAGCAAACGGGACGACCCAGGGATCACCCGCCCGAGGGTGTTGGCGACAGACATCGCCTGGCCCACGGCGGACGTGGAGCGTGCGGTGCTGGCCGAGGCCGGGGCCACGCTCGTGGTGGCCCCGACCGGCGACCGGGCCGAGCTGGCCGCCCTCGCCGCCGACGTCGACGCCATCCTCACCTGCTTCGCGCAGGTCCCCGCCGAGGTCCTGGACGCGGCGCCGCGCTGCCGCACCGTCGCGCGCTACGGCGTCGGTGTGGACAACATCGACGTCGAGCACGCCACCCGGCTCGGCATGGTCGTCAGCAATGTCCCCACCTACTGCACCGACGAGGTCGCCGACTCGGCGCTGCTGGGCATCCTCGCCCTGGCCCGCAGGCTGGTCCCGTTCACCCGGGACGTCGCGGCGGGCGGCTGGGGCCGTTCGGTGCCCGGCACGTCGGTCCGGCTGCGCGGCCGGGTGCTCGGTCTCGTCGGGCTGGGCGCGATCGGCAGCGCGCTCGTACCGCGCGCGCGGGCCGTCGGTCTCGACGTCGTCGCGTTCAGCCGCTCGGGCGGCGTCGACCCAGGGATTCACCGCGCGGCCTCGTTGGAGGAGCTGCTCCGCGAGGCCGACATCGTCTCCCTGCACGTGCCCCTCACCGACGGGACCCGTCACCTCATCGGGACCAGGCAGCTGGCCGCGATGAAGCCGATGGCGTGGCTGGTGAACACCGCCCGCGGCGGCCTCGTCGACACGGCCGCGCTGCTCGCCGCGCTCGACGCCGGAGTGATCGCGGGCGCCGCGCTGGACGTGACCGAACCCGAGCCGCTGCCGGCCGACCATCCGCTGCGCGGCCGCGCCGACGTCGTCCTGACCCCACACGTCGCCTTCTCCTCGGACGGGTCGCTCGCCGAGCTGGCGCGCAAGGCCGCCGGCAACGTCGTCGACGTGCTGCGGGGCCGGGTTCCACAGAGCGTCGTCAACCCGGACGTGCTGACCAGCGCCGCCCTGCGCTCGCCGCTGGCGGCCCGGTGACCGCGGCCCCCGTCCTGGACACCGGCGCGCTGGCCCGCCACCTGGTCAGCCGGGGGCTCGCCGCGTCCCCGCTCGACGTCGAGGTCCGCGAGCTGGCCGGCGGGGTGTCCAACGACGTCGTCGCGGTCCGGGCGCCCGGGCTCGACGCGGTCGTCAAGCGGGCGCTGGGCCGGCTGCGCGTCGCCGAGGAGTGGCTCGCCGACCCGGCCCGCATCGACACGGAGGGCCGGGCGCTGCGGCTGGCGGGCCGGCTCGTGCCCGGGGCGGTCCCCGCGGTGCTCGACCTGGCCGACGGCTACCTGGTCATCGAACGGGCCCCGGACCCGTGGCGCACCTGGAAGCAGGACCTGCTCGCCGGCACGGCGCAGGTCACCGTGGCCGACCAGCTCGGCCGGGCGCTGGGCCGCTGGCAGACCGCCACCGCCCGCGCGGCCGACGTCGCGGCCGGGTTCGAGGACGTGACGGCCTTCGACCAGCTCCGGGTCGACCCGTTCCACCGCACCGTCGCGAGACGGCACCCTGACCTGGCCGGCCCGATCCACCAGACGATCGAAAGCATGGCAGCGGACCGCCGATGCCTCGTCCACGGCGACTACACCCCGAAGAACGTGCTGGTCGGCCCTGCGGCGACCGGCCTGTGGGTCATCGACTGGGAGGTCGCCCACTTCGGCGATCCGACCTTTGATCCCGCCTGGACGGTCGGCCATCTGCTGCTGAAATCCATCCACCGGCCGGCGTCGGCATCGGCCTACGCCGCGGCGGCACGGGCCTTCCTCGCCGGGCTCGACGCTGAGCGGCTCAACGGCGTGGCGCACGGAGGCGTGCCGCTCGACGCGGCCCAGCTCATCCGGCAGACCGGCTGCCTGCTGCTCGCCCGCGTCGACGGCAAAAGCCCCGCGGAGTACCTCACCGCGGCCGGCCGGGCCCGCACCCGAGCGCTCGGTCGCGGCATGCTCGTCGACCCACCCGCCACGCTGACCGACACCTGGGAGCGGCTCACATGAGCGACACCACGATCACCGGACTGTTCGCCTGGGAGGCGCTCGACTCCCGCGGCCGGCCCACAGTCGGCTGCGAGGTCCGCCTCGACGGCGGGGCGACCGGGTCGGCGACGGTGCCGTCCGGGGCCTCGACCGGCCGGCACGAGGCCCGCGAGCTGCGCGACGGCGGCCCACGGTACGGCGGTCAGGGGGTCCGCCGCGCGGTCGCCCACGTCGCTGGGGAGATCAACGACGCCATCCGCGGCCTCGACAGCACCGACCAGGCCACGCTCGACGAGCGGCTGCGCGCCCTCGACGGCACCGCGGACCTGCACCGGCTCGGGGCCAACGCCGTGCTGTCCGTGTCGGTCGCCGCGGCGCTGGCCGGCGCGCGGCAACGCGGAGTACCGCTGTTCGAGGCGGTCGCCGACGGCTCCGGCGCCCCGTTGCTGCCGCTGCCCATGGTCAACATCATCTCCGGTGGCGCGCACTCGGGCCGCTCGATCGACGTCCAGGACTTCCTCGCGGTCCCGCTGGGAGCGGCCTCGTTCGCCGAGGCGATCGAATGGGCGGCCCGGGTCCGCGCCGGCGCCGCCGAGGAGCTGGCCGCCCGGGGCCTGCCGGTGGCCCTGGTCGCCGACGAGGGCGGGCTCGGCCCGCTCCTACCGACCAACCGCTCGGCGCTGGACATCCTCGTCGCCGGGACGGAGCGCGCCGGGCTGCGGCCCGGCGCGGACGTCGGGATCGCCATCGACATCGCCGCCACCCAGTTCGTGCGTGCGGACGGGCGCTATGTGCTCGCCGCGGAGTCCCGCGAGCTGACCGCCGGCGAGCTGGTCGACGAGCTGGTCGACTGGTGCGCCAGCTATCCGATCCTCTCCCTGGAGGACCCGCTCGCCGAGGACGACTGGGCCGGCTGGCAGACAGTCACCGAGCGCCTCGCGGGCCGCCAGCTGCTCGGCGACGACCTGTTCGTCACCAGCCCTGACCGGCTGGCACGCGGCCTCGACGAGCAGGTCGCCAACGCGGTCCTCGTCAAGCCCAACCAGACCGGCACGCTGACCACGGCCCGTGCCGTCGTCCGCCAGGCGCACGCCGCCGGGTACGCCACGGTCCTGTCGGCCCGGTCCGGCGAGACCGAGGACGACTGGCTGGCGGACCTCGCCGTCGGCTGGCGCACCGGCCAGATCAAGGTCGGCTCGACCATGCGCTCGGAGCGCACCGCGAAGTGGAATCGGCTGCTGCGCCTCGAGTCCGAGCTGGGCGACCGCGCCGAGTACGCCGGCCAGGCCGCACTCTCCGGCACCGCGCCCCGCCATCCGCGGCCTGAGCTCAGGAGCACGCCATGACACAGCCCATCGACGGCTACGCGCTCGGCCGGTTCGACGACGGCACCGGCCCGTTCACCGGGCTCGCGCTCGGCGACCGGGTCCTTCGGCTGCCGGATGACGGCCTGGTGAAGGGGGCCCCCACCTACCTGGCCCTGCTCGAGGAATGGGCGACGGTGTCGGTGGCCCTGCCCCGGCTGGCCAGCGAGGCCGGCCCTGGCGACGGTCTGCCCCTGTCGGCGCTGCGGGTGCTGGCGCCGGTGGAGCCTCGGCAGATCATCCAGGCGGGCGCGAACTACCGGTCCCACGTGGCGCAGATGATCGTGTCCGGCAAGGCGTCCGACGACACCCGGTCCGACGACGAGTTGCGCCAGGCCGCCGAGCGGGAGATGGAAGAGAAGGTCCGCCACGGCCTCCCGTTCCTGTTCGCCGGCCTGCCCAGCGCCCTGACCGGCCCGGACGACGACGTCGTCCTGCCGCCGGAGGCCGCGCAGGTCGACTGGGAGGCGGAGCTGGCCGTCGTCATCGGCACCCGCGCGCACCGGGTGTCGAGGGACCGGGCGATGGACCACATCGCCGGCTACACGGTGTGCAACGACGTGAGCGCTCGGGACCTCCAGTTCCCGCCCGAGAACAAGGTCTTCGGCGGTGACTGGCTGCGGGCCAAGAACCGCCCGACGTTCCTGCCCACCGGCCCCTTCCTGGTCCCGGCCGACCAGGTCCCCGACCACCGGCAGCTGCGGATCACCTTCGACCTCAACGGCGAGCGCCTGCAGGACGACCTCCCGGCCAGCATGCTGTTCGACGTTCCCAACCTGATCGCCGCCGCCTCCGTGTCCAACACGCTGCTGCCCGGCGACCTGCTGCTCACGGGCAGCCCGGCCGGCAACGGTGGCCACTGGCGGCGCTGGCTGCGGCCAGGCGACGTCATGGTGGCGGCCATCGCGGGCCTGGGCGCGCAGCGTAACCGCTGTGTCGCCGAGATCGTCTGACCGAACCGGAACGCGACGGGGGGCGCCAGATCGTGTCGTGCGCGTCCACCGCCGTCGGCGCCACCCTGTACTCGACCTGTGCGGGGCGGCCCTCGGGTCAATCATGCGTCCGGTGGATCAGAGAAATAGCAACGACGTACTTCCGCTGACCACATTCCCTTTCTAGCGTCAGCGGCATCACTGGCACACATCACACCGGAGGAGCCCCGTGGGCAGCCTGATTGCGAAGCTGGGTTACGTCGGCGTTCAGACACCCCAGTACGAAGAATTCCGGAGCTGGGGCCCTGACGTGCTGGGCTGCATGCTCGGGCCCGACGGCGAGGACGGCGCCGTCCGGCTCAAAATCGACGACGCCGACTATCGGCTCTCGTTTCATCCGGGCGACGACTACCGCATGCTGTTCGCCGGTTGGGAAGTGCTCAACCACCGCGATCTCGACGCCGCGGTCAGGCGTCTGGAGCAGGCGGGCGCAAAGCCCCGCCTCGCTGACAGGAACGTGGCGAGGGGGCGCGGCGTCGACCAGCTCGTGCAGTTCGAGGACCCGTTCGGCCAGCCGCTGGAGCTGTTTTCCTACCAGGAGTCGAACTACCACTACTGGTATCCGCCGCGGCCGCACGCCGGGTTCGTCACCAAGGAGCAGGGGCTCGGCCACGTCGTGTTCGCCGTACCCGACGCGCGCCAGGCCGTCGACTTCTACATCGACGCGATGGGCTTCGTCCCGAGCGAGATCCTCACCCTGAGGCCGCCCGTCGGGGAGATGTGGTTCCTGCGGGTCAACCCCCGGCATCACAGCGTCGCGTTCCTCGAGGTGCCGAACTCGGTCGGGCTGCACCACGTCTACCTGGAGTCGGCCGACATCGACGACGTCGGCTATTCGTACTTCGAGGTGCTCGGCGGGGACGCGAACCCCGACCTGCAGATGGCCCTCGGCCGGCACGTCGGGGACCAGGTCATCTCGTACTACGTGCACACCCCGGGCGGATTCATGATCGAATATGGCTGGGGTGGCGTCGCGATCGACGGGGCGGAAGGGCGCTCTCCCAACAACCTGAACTTCCGCAAGGGCAAGCGCCCGGAAATGTGGGGCCACAAGTTCCGGTACCAGCCCAACGAGGCCGTGCACCCCTACCAGCCCTGAGGCCAGCAGAAACGGACAAAGGAGTCTCCCATGCCTGCTGTCAACCATGTCCTTGTCGTCGGAGGCGGCTTATCCGGCACCGCGGCGGCGATCCTGCTCGCCGAGGCGGGCGTCGCCGTGGACCTGGCCGAGATCAACCCCGCGGTCAGTGCCCTCGGTTCCGGTATCACGCTGCAGGGCAACGCGCTGCGGGTGCTGCGCCAGGTTGGCGTCCTCGACGAGTGCGCGGCCGTCGGATACCCGTTCTCGAAGCTCGTGGTGCGGATTCCCGACCAGCGGGCGACCGTCGTGGCCGAGGTCAAAGACCTGGCATTCGGCGGCCCTGACGTGCCGCCGTCCATGGGCATGTACCGCCCGGACCTCGCCCGGATCCTGGCGAACCGCGCCGAGAGGGCTGGCGTCAGGATTCGGTTCTCGACCACCCCCGAGGCGCTCACCCCGGACGAGTCAGGGGTCGACGTCCGGTTCTCAGGAGGCTCGTCGGAGCGCTTCGACCTCGTCATCGGCGCCGACGGGATCCGCTCGTCGACGCGCCGGATGCTCGGGATTCCCCTGGAGACCAGGCGCCTCGGGATGGGCGTCTGGCGGATGGTCGGACCGCGCCCAGCCGACCTCGTCTCGTCCCAGGTCACCTTCGGCGGCCCGTGCTATATCGCCGGCGTGACACCCACCTCGGAGACGAGCGCGTACTGGTTCCTGGTGGAAGCGGCGCGGGACCGGACCGCCCAGACGCCGCCCGAGCAGCTGGCGGACTTCCTCGAGTCGTCCCGGGCCTACCACGGCCCGTGGGACGAGGTGCGCGACTCCTTCACCGACCCGCGGCACCTCAACTACACCGGCTTCGACGCCCACCTGCTGGACCCGCCCTGGAACCGCGGGCGCGTGGTCCTCATCGGTGACGCGGTACACGTCTGCCCGCCGACGATCGCGCAGGGCGCCGCCGTCGGCCTGGAGGACGCCGCGGTACTGGCCGGGCTCCTCACGGCCTCGGCCACGGTCGACGACCAGCTGTGGACGGCGTTCACCGCCCGGCGGTTCGAACGGGTGCGGATGGTTGTCGAGGCCTCGGTGCAGATGGCCCAGTGGAACCTCGACCACGTCCAAGGCGACGTACCCGGTCTCACCCGCACGATCGCCAACCTCGTCAGTCAACCTGCCTGACGCCCCAGCCCGCCGCGGCCGGGCCGCCCCGCAGCGGACCGGCCGCGGCGCCCCTTCTACCGCGGGGCTTCCGCGTGCGGGGTGTCCGCCAGACCGTCACCGGCACCGGCACCGGCACCGGCACCGGCACCGGTCCAGGACGCCGAGCTGGCGCAGCACCCGCAGCGCGTCGCCCTGCAGCGTGATGCCGGCGCCGACGACCAGAACGCTGCCCAAGGCGGGCATCGGTGGACTCCTTCGTCCGGGGGATCAGACGGGCGGCGCGACGAACAGGCCGCGGTCGACGTCGTTGAAGCTCTCCTTGGCCAGCTGGTCGTCGAACGGGTTCGCCGTGCCCCACTGGTCCTGGACCGCGAGCTGGGAGACGTCGTGCAGACTCGGGTGCCAGGTGTCCTCGTCGAGCAGTTCCAGCTCGGTGGTGTACTCGACCATGTTGCCGTGCGGGTCGATGAAGTAGCTGAAGGTGTTGTCGCCGGCCAGGTGCCGGCCCGGCCCCCAGATCATCCGGGTTCCGGCGCGCAGCAGCCGGCCGGTCCCGCGCAGGTACTCGTCCACGCCGCGCAGCTCGAAGGAGACGTGGTGCAGCGAGACGTGCGGGCCCTTGGCTACGGCCAGGCTGTGGTGCTGCCGATTGCAGCGCAGGAACCGCATCAGCTCACCGGCGTAGGGGTGGACCAGCGTGTCGGACAGCGCGAAGCCGAGGTGCTGTTCGTAGAACTCCTGGGTGCGCGCGATGTCCGGCGAGTTGACGACCACGTGCGAGAGCCGGACCGGGATCGACTCACGCTCCTCGATCGCGCGGTGCTGGCGGGTGGCGACGTCGGCGGAGACCTCGATGGTCCGGCCGTCGACGTCGAAGAAACGAAAACCGTAGCCACCGCCGGCGGTCCGCAACGCACCGGGCTCGTTCACCAGCCGCACGCCAGCGCTACCGAGCTGTTCGGCCAGCGTGTCGACATCGGCGGGCGTCGCCGCTCCGTAGGCGATGAGGTCGAGACGCTTGTCCGGGTCTCTCCGTAGCCGCACGATGTACTGCTCCGGCGATCCCTCGGCGGCCAGGAAGACAATGCCGTCGTCCTCGGCGACCGGGGTGAGGCCCCAGAGCGCGGTGTAGAAATCGCGCTGTTTGTCGTAGTCGGGCACCGCCAGGTCGACGTGCCGCAGGTGAGTGATCAGTCGATCGGTCATGACTGTTTCCGTTCGCGTCGAGCGGGTCCCCGGGCCAGCATTGGCCCGCGGCGGCGCCCGGCGGAAACTCTCGTTCTGAATACCGGCGATCCGCGCCGTTGATGTCTGTCGCCGAGCGGGCCCGGTGGCGCGGCCGACCCGGTACCCGGCACCCGCCGCGGCGGGCTCAGCGGGCGACCCCGCCCGGCAGGTAGCGCGTCGCGGTCTCGCCCAGGTCCCGCACGAAGACCTCGTCGTCGACGGCGTCCTGTGGCCACCGCCGTTGAGGGCGTTCGGGCTGCTCGGGGTCGACACCGACGATCTCGGCGCACCCACGGACTCGCAGTTCCGCAACATCCGGGGGAAGGTCCGGGGGCACGTCAAGCAGGACGTGCTGGTCGGGGCCGACGGCATCGACTCACTCGTCCGCCGCACGCTGTGGGGCGACGTACCCAAGCGCGAGCACAGGCTGCACGTCTTCGGGCGCCGCCACATAAGGATCCTGAATACGTGGTATCCCCAGAACCTGCTTCCCCTGGATGGCAGCGGGGACAAGAGTCGTGGGCATGACCTGGCCATCGCCGCCGCTCGTGGGTGCCGCAGGGGAGTGTCTTCGATGAGGCTCGCCACCTTCACCACGACCGCCGACGCGGACGCGAGGGCCGGCGCCGGCGCGGGCCAGCCCCGCACGGGCGTCGTCTCGGGCGAGCGGGTTCACCCGTTCCCGCCGGGGCTGATCATGCGCGACCTCGTCGAGCGCGGTCTGGACGAGGTACGGCGGCTCGCGGATGAGGCGCTCGCCGCCGACGGCCACCCGCTGGCCGACGTCCGGCTGCTGGCCCCGCTGGCCCCCGCGTCCGTCCGCGACTTCGTCGCCTTCGAGGAGCACGTGCAGGGCATCCGCCAGGCCGTGACCGGCACCGCGGGCGTGCCCGATGCCTGGTACGACGGGCCCACCTTCTACTTCACGAACCCGCACGCGATCCTCGGGCCCGACGAGACGGTGCCCTTCCCGGCCGCCTGCGCGGCGCGTGATCTGGAGCTGGAGGTCGCCGTCGTCGTCACCGGGGCGGGCCGCTCGCTGAGCGTCGAGCAGGCCCGCGAGCACGTGTTCGGCTACACGATCATGAACGACTGGTCGGCACGCGACCTGCAGGCCCGCGAGATGCAGGTCAGCCTGGGCCCCGCGAAGGGCAAGGACTTCGCCACGACCCTCGGCCCGTGGATCGTCACCGCGGACGAGCTGGAGCCCTTCCGCGACGAGGACGGGTTCCTGCGGCTGTGGTGCGCGGTCAGCGTCAACGGCGCCGAGATCGGCCGTGACCTGCTGTCCAACATGGGCTGGACGTTCGAGGTGATGATCGCGTACGCGTCCCGGGACAGCCGGGTCGAGGCCGGCGACGTGCTCGGCTCGGGCACCGTCGGCAACGGCGGCTGCCTGGGCGAGCTGTGGGGCCGGCGCGGGACGCAGGACCCGCCCCCGCTCGCGCCGGGCGACGTCGTCACGCTCACCGTCGAGGGCCTCGGTTCGCTCACCAACGTCGTCGGCGTCGCCGAACCAGCCCCCGAACTGCCCGCCGCGCGCCTGCGCGACCCGGCGCTGGCCCGCAAGGCGGCGTCGCCGTGACCGCGCTCGCCGGCCGCACCGTCGTCGTCACCGGCGCCGCCGCGGGAATCGGCGCCGCGGTCGCGTCCGCCGCCCAGGTCGATGGTCAGCCGGTGCACGGGCTCGTCACCTGCCGGGTCCCTCGCGGCGCCGCAGGGCCATTACCCGGTCGCGTACACGGCGAGCAAGTGGGCGGTCCGCGGCCTCAGCCACGCCGCGGCGCTCGAGAAAGAGGTCACGATGTTCGAGTACTTCCCCGGCAACTACGTCTGGAGCATGAGCGTCGTCGCGACGCTCAACAGCGGCGGCCTGATCGACGAGGTCGACCGCGCGTGCCGGCCGCTGCGCGAGCTGGCCGCGCAGGGCGCGGACGTCGGCACCCGCGAGCTGATGGCCGCGTGGGCGGCCGTCGCCGACCAGCTCGAGGCGCAGGCGGCCGAGGCCGAGAAGGCCGGCCACCGGCGCGGCGCCGGCCAGAAGTACATCCGCGCCTCGAACTACCTGAGTCAGGCCGAGCGGATGCAGAGCGCGGCGAGCCCCGACCGGCCGGCCGTCTACCAGCGCCTGATGGACCTGCTCGCCAAGGGCATCGAGCTGATCGACCCGGCGACGACCCGGGTCGAGGTGCCGTTCGAGGGGACCTCGCTGCCGGCGTACTTCACCGGCGCGGCGACACCGGGCCGGCCCCGGCCGCCCGTGATGGTCATGTGGAACGGGCTCGACTCGACCAAGGAGCACATGTACGCCTCCGGTTTCGCCGTCGAGCTCGCCGCCCGCGGCATCTCGACCCTGATGGTCGACTGCCCGGGCAGCGGCGAGGCGCTGCGGCTGCGCGGCCTGACCGCCCGGGTGACCACGGAGGACTGGGCGAAGGCCTGCGTGGACTACCTGGAGGCCCGCGACGACGTGCGCACCGACCGGATCGGCCTCGTCGGCTGGTCGCTGGGCGGCTACTACGCCCCGCGCGCCGCCGCCTTCGAGAAGCGGCTGGCCCTGTGCGTCGCCTGGGGCGCGAACCACAACTGGGGCGCGGTCCAGAAGCGCCGGCTCGAGCGCGAGGGCGAGAACCCCGTCCCGCACTACTGGGAGCACGTTCTGTGGGTCTGGGGCGAGACCGACCTGGACACGTTCATCGCGAAAGCCGAGGACGTCCACCTCGACGGCGTCGTCGAGCACATCACCGTGCCGTTCCTCATCGCCCACGGCGAGACCGACCGCCAGATCCCGGTCGCGTACGCGCATCGTTCATACGAGCAGGCCGTGAACAGCCCGAAGCGCGAGCTGCGGATCTTCGCTCCCGCGGAGGGCGCGAGCGAGCACATCGGCCTCGACCACCTTCCCCACGTCGGCAGCTTCATCGCCGACTGGATCGAGGAGACCCTCGCCGAGCTGGACGGCGGGCGATGAATCCCGGCGACCTCGACCGGGCCGACCCGGCGGCAGCCATCGCCGCGGCGGCCACGCGGGTCTCCAACTGGGGCCGGTGGGGCGCGGACGACGTCCGGGGGACCATGAACTTCCTCGACGCGGACAAGCGCCGCGCGGCGGCGGCCCTCGTGCGGACCGGCGAGTCGTACTCGCTCGCGCAGCGCTTCGACATGGACGGCCCGCAGAAGGGCTGGCGGCGGCGCACCAACCCGGTTCACACCATGCTCGACACCGGGGTGGACGCCGTCCACGGCGACCAGGGCTTCCCGCACGGCATCGGCGGCGCCGACGACGTCATCGCGATGCCGCTGCAGTGCTCCACCCAGTGGGACGGCCTCGGCCACATCTTCGACCACGGCGTGGCGTGGAACGGGCGGCCCGCGGACAAGGTCGTCACCAGCCTAGGCGACCTCGTCACCGGCATCGAGACCGTCGCCGACGTCATAGCCGGCCGCGGGGTGCTGCTCGACGTCGGCCGCGCGATCGGTGCCGACGGCGAGCTGCCCGACGGGTTCGCGATCACCACCGAGCACCTGGAGCGGACCATCGAGCGCCAGGGCGCCTCGGCCGCCGTCGGCCGCGGCGACCTGCTGCTGGCGCGTACCGGCCAGCTCACCCGGGCGCGGCGGGACGGCTGGGGTGACTACGCCGGCGGCCCGGCGCCCGGTCTGTCCTTCACGACCGTCGACTGGCTGCACGGCACGCAGATCGCGGCCATCGCCACGGACACCTGGGGCTTCGAGGTCCGGCCGAACGAGTTCGACCACGCCTTCCAGCCCCTGCACCAGGTCGCGATCCCGCACATCGGCCTGTTTCTCGGCGAGATGTGGGACCTCGACGCGCTCGGGGCCGCCTGCGCCGCCGACGGCGTCTACGAGTTCTTCCTGGTCGCCGGCCCGCTGCCGGTCACCGGCGCGGTCGGCTCGCCGGTGAACCCGATCGCGGTGCGCTAGGAGCCCCCGGGCGCCCCGCAACGACGCGGGGCGACCGGGTCAGCGCGCCGGCCAGCCGGTGTAGCCCTCGGCGAGGTAGGCCGAGCCGGCGCGTGAGAACACGAGGCTGGTCAGGCAGGTCCGCGCCGGCCGCCGAGCAGGAGCGGCAGGGCGACAGTGACGGGGCTGGGCCAGATCGGGTCGCCGAAGTTGACGTCCAGGTGGAACGGGACGGTAGCGGTCGCCAGGCGCGCGGTGATGGAAACGCGGACGCCTGCGTACTTGTTCTCGTCGCGGATGTCACGTCCGATGATCGTGGTGAGGTCGTAGGTAAGGCCGTCGTCGTGGGGCTGCGCGGCGATGGCGCGGGCTACCGTTACGATCTCTTCGACGTCGTTGGACAGCCTGGTGGCCTGCAGGTCGATGTCGCGAGTGGGTCGGCGGGTGGCGTAGGCGGCGAGCAGGGCGCCGCCCTTGAGGACGAGGTCCTGCGCGTAGCCGGATGCGCCGAGCCGGGCGAGGAAACCTTCCAGCGCGTACAGGGCAAGGTACTCGGCGGTGTCTCGGCCCGCGCGGCGGGCGGCGTTCTGCAGATCCAGGTAGGCGCGACCGTCGGCGGTGGCGCGGGTGGGGCGCTCGGGGTCATACGAGGATCTCCAGGGTCCGACGCAGCCGGCGCAGCGTGGCGGGGAAGTATGCCGCGACGGTCAGCAGGCCGGCGGGGTGGTTGCCCGGCTGGCGGAGCCAGCGTTTGAGGGCCTCGACCGCGGTTTCCTCGCCTTCCAGGTAGCTGAGGCGAAAGACATCGACGATCGTCCGCTCCGGTGAGTAGACCGCCGCGTCGACCCCGCCGACCGGCAGCGCGACCCGGCCGACCTCGAAGGTCTCCAGGGCGAAGTGGTGCCAGGTCACGTGGGGGAAGCCGGCTGGCGGCCGGGCTCCGCGGGGCAACGCGATGTCGTGGGAGGTGGAGATGTCGTCACTGAGCCCGTGCCTGGCCAGCGCGCTGGCCAGGCAGAGCGTGGCGCGCGGCTGGCGGGTGGCCGCTCCCGCGAGCGGGGCCAGCGCGGGATCGACCATTCCTGGCTTCGCATAGACACCACGGCCGACACGGCCGATCACACCGGCCGCGTGCAGGCGGCTGAGGGTCATCCTGGGCAGGCCCGCGGCAACGGCCTGATCCAGACGAAACACCGCAGGCAGGGCCTCAAAACCCACGACATCTCCTAAGCGTTGACAGCACCATAGTAGCTGTACACGGTTAGTCCCACATCCCAGCCTGCACCGAGTGCACCCTCCGGGAGCCCGAGCGGATGGAACCGTGCGGACCTGCAGCGCGACCGACTGGCCGGCTTGGCCGCGGACCCGAGGCTCGACCACGACACTTCCCCATCGCCGACTGGATCGTCGCCAGCTTCAGCCCCTTGACTCCAGACTCAGAGTCTTGCAGACTTGGAGTCAATTAACCCTCTGGATGGGAGTCGACGTGACCCCACGGATCGAGATCGACGACGAAGTCTTCCAGCGCCTACAGGATCAGGCTGCGGCCTTCGTCGATACCCCCAACGATGTTCTGCGCCGCGTCCTGGGGCTCTCCGCGCCCACGGAGACCAATGAGCCGGTCGCCGCACGTCAGCCCGGCAACCTCGCGAAGCTCGTGAACGCGGGACTCGTGAAACCCGGCGACCGCCTGACACATGTCCGCAAGCGAAGCGGCACGACCTACCACGCGATCGTGACCACGGACGGCTGGACGCAGCTACCCGACGGCCGATCATTCCGCGGGCCCTCACCCGCCCTCAAGGAGTGTGTGGGCTCACAGATCGACGGCAACAGAAACTGGACGCATGACGCGAGCGGCAAGACGCTCCGCCAGTTGCTGGATCTGACCGCCTAACTGTTTGGACGGATGCCGGACCTCGGGTGAAGCCGGCGAGATTCCGCTGTTCACAGGGGCCATGGCGCCGCCTCACCCACATACGGATCGCCGGGAAGGAGGACAAGGGACTCGTGTCCGGCACGCAGGTCGGAGCAGCCATCCGGGATCTCTGCAGTCCTTGAATTCCGGAACCTGCGATCACACTCGCACAAGCAAAGCGCAATCTTTCCCGATAGGAAAAAATATCGTGTGCCTGAACGGGCAAGAACCCCTTTGGACTGTCCATGACCTGGCGCGCAATCTCGTCGTACCGGTAAATACGATCTACAAATGGAGAACCGCCGGCTATGGGCCACGCGCCCTCAAGATCGGCAAGTATGTCCGCTACCGAGAGGCCGACGTCAGGGCATGGCTTGCCACCCTCGACCGGAGGTAGAGGGACACAGTTGCATCGGCGATGTCCGCCGTCACCGAGCTGACGATCAATCATGATCGGTGGATGCGTCGACGTCGTGTCTTCCCACCGGTCCCAACACCGGAGTTCGCCGGGTTCCGGTTCCCGCCCGAGGCGATCGTGCCTGCGGTGCGGTGGCATCTGCGTTCACGCTGTCATGCTGGGACGTCGAGGAACTGCTCGCCGAAGGGCCTCGAGGTCGATCATGTCACGATCTACCAGTGGGTGCAGCGCTTCGCACTCCTGACCGCCGACGCGGTCCGACCCTGCCGACGCCGTTCTGGCGACAGGTGGTTTGCCAAGGAGACGTAGGTGTAGATCGCCAGCCACTGGACCTACCTGCACCGCGCTGTTGACCAGCACGGACAGATCATCGACATCCTTGCCAGCGCACGCCGCGACCAGACCACCGTCCGCAGGCTCTTCGTCCGGGCGCTTTCTCACAACCGTCCACTGGCGTACACTACGTTTCCCGAGCTGCCGACCTGAATGGACGACCGCAGCACCAGCACGCTCACGCCGCAAGGGAGAAGGCGCCTCGGTGGCGCGGGTAAGGCGGGTACGACACCCGCCTGGTCGGGGTGGGGGGATGAGAAGGCCCGATGGAATAATGGTGGCCCTCATGGACCAGACCTTTCGGTTCCCTTCCTTGGACAGGTATGAGCGGACAAGTCAGACGCCGGACCGGCACCCGTGACGCCGCACCGCGGCTGAAACGTGAGCTCTACGAGAAGGAACTCCTCCGGCTCCAGGCTGAGCTGGTGGCCATGCAGGAGTGGATTCGCGAGACTGGCGGACGCCTGGTCGTGATATTCGAGGGTAGAGACGCCGCCGGGAAGGGCAGCGCCATCAAACGTGTCACCGAATATCTGAACCCGCGGGTCGCCCGGATCGTCGCCCTCCCGGTGCCAACGGAGCGGGAAAAAACTCAGTGGTACTTCCAGCGCTATATCGAGCAACTGCCCGCCGCCGGCGAGATCGTCCTGATGGACCGGTCGTGGTACAACCGCGCCGGCGTCGAGCGGGTCATGGGGTTCTGCACGCCAGCCGAGCACCGACGTTTCCTCGCACAGTGCCCGGTGTTCGAGCGGCTCCTCATCGACGATGGCATCATGCTGCGCAAGTACTGGTTCTCGGTCAGCGACGCCGAGCAGGACGACCGCTTCCGCGACCGGCTGGATGACCCGATGCGCCGCTGGAAGCTCTCACCGATGGACCTGGAGTCCATCCGCCGCTGGGAGGACTACTCCCGTGCCAAGGACGACATGTTCGTCCACACCGACACAACGGAATCGCCCTGGTTCGAGGTCGAGGCGGACGACAAGCGCCGAGCCCGCATAAACATGATCAGCCACCTGCTGTCGACCGTTCCGTACCAGGAGGTCGAGCGACCCCCGCTTGTCATTCCGGACCGGCCAAACGTCCAAAATTATGCCAGGCCACCCCGAGACCTCTACCGGTGGGTGCCCGACCGCAGCCGCGACCTGGAGTAATCTGCGTGGCCGCACAGGCGGCGCGCGAGAGTGTAGTGGGGGGTGTCGTAGCGTCGCCAGGCACTCGCCTCCGGCTCGGCTGGGGGCTCGGAGGCCGGGCGCGAGCTGGTTGGCCGCTCGCCGGCTCGCTCGCGGGGCGGGGCCGATCATCCGGTGGCTGTGGATGGATCCTTGACCTGAAGATCTTTAAGTAGCTCGGCGAGTACGGCTTCTTCGTGGACGACGATCCCGGCCCGGGTCATGGTGGCGGCCAGGTCGGGGGCCCAAGGGGTTGGTCCGGGGCGGCCGGTCAGGTCCAGGCGCCCGTCGGCGGGCAGGCTGGCGACCGCCGACGTGTAGTCCGCGGCCGCGAGGCGCCACGGCCGCGCGCCTCGGGCGATCACACGGGCGGCGATGGCCATGCCCGGCCAGTCGAAATCGCCGTGGTAGCGGACCTCGGCCCGGTCGGCGACCAGCTGATCGAGCAGCGCCCAGCCGGCAGCCGCCGGATTGCCCGCGAAGCAGAGCAGCGGCATCGGGCTCCCGGCCCGGGCGGCGGCCTGCAGAACCTGGGGATTCTCGCAGGCGTGCAGCACCCGGCCGGGCTCCGCGAGCGCGATGCCGGTGCCAGCGTCGGTGCCGACGGATCGGAGTTCCTGCACGGTCAGGTGCGTGACCAGACCCAGGTCGGCTCGCTCCCGCATCGTCGCGGCCCAGCGGGACGAGCCGGGTGGGCGCAGTGCCCAGGTGATCACCGTGCCGGAGACCTGGTCGGTCAGCACGCCGAGCATCGCCCACAGCGACCGCCGCTGCGCCGACGTCACCGGAACGTCGACGCCCAGCGCGGCTGCCGCCGCCCGCAGAACGAGCAGCCCGGCTGCCCGGCCCTCGTCCAGCCCGTGCGATCCCCAGTGCATCGCCCGGCGAGCTCGGCCAGCTCCCAGGTGGGCGTTCCGCAGAGGTCGAGCAGCACCGGGCGGAGCAGCCGCAGCGCGGCGGTGGCGTCCTGGAGGGCTGACATCGCCGCAGTTGGTCCGATCCGGGTGAGCGTGCCGGCCCGGCGCAGGCCGTCGATCCACGGAGTCACCCACGGCGCGTCGGCCAGGCCGGCCTCGGCCAAGCGGGTGTCGAGGGTCGCCCAGACCGCCGTCCAGTCGGCCTGCGCGGCCTCGCGGCGGGCCCGGCGATCGGTCAGCGGGGAGCCGGTGAGCTGGGCGACGACGGACAGCAGACCCGCCGAGGCGGCCGAGCGGCGCAGGGCCTCATCAAGATCCGCCAGCCGGACGGGGACCGTCCCGGCCGACAGCGGACGGCCGAGCAGACCACCGAGTCGATCCGCCCCGGCCGCATCCATGGTCACCCGGATCGTGCCGGCGGCCGTCAGCCGATTGCGTTCCAGGCGGTGCCGAGCCGCCGTCCACAGGTCGGCGAGGCCCGGATGGGCAAGGTAGGTCAGGACCGGTTCGGTCAGCATGGCGGTCTGGTCAGCATGGTGATTGGGTCAGCATGTCGGGACAGTCTCCCAGGTCGGGCAGCTGGCCGCCGCGGGTCTCAGCCGATGGGGGCGAGGTGGCGGCTGTGGCCGTCCCAGTGGGTGCGGGTGGTGACGGCGGCGGTGCCCTCCCGGTGGCGGACCTCGTAGCAGTCCAGTGCCGGGACCTGCGGGTAGAACCCCCACAGGGCGTGGCCGGTCATCACGAAATCGAGGTCGAGGCGGACCAGTAGGCCCATCAGCTCGCCGATCGTCCGGTCGTCGACCTTGGCGAACGCGTCATCCAGGGTGATCAGCCGCAGGGCGCGGCCGGTGTCGGGCAGGCTGGAAAGGTAGGCGTCGGCCGCGGCGAACAGGGTGACGTAGGAGACGAACCGGGTCTCGCCCTGGCTGAGTTTGGCCCGTCGGCTGATCCGGCGTTCCTGGCCGGGCGCGGGGCCGGTGATGAGGACGTCGATCTGGTGCCACCGCCGGTAGTCCAGCGCCTGGCGCAGATGGGTGGCGTAGCCGGCGGTCGGGTCGGCGGCGAAATACGCGTCGACCTCGGCTTTCAGCAGGTCGGTCAGTTCGGCGGTACGGGCGGCCGACCGGACCTCGGCCGCGGTGGACACCAACTCGTGGATGCGGGCGATGGAGCTGCGATTCCCGCTGACCGGCGCGACCGCCGCGTTCGACTGCCCGCCGGTGAGCGTCCAGCGCAACCGGACGGAGATGCCGTGCGAGGTGCTGATCGAGCCCAGGCTGGTGTTCATCGCGGCGATCAGCTCGGTGGCCTGGGACAGTCGCCGGCGCAGCTCCTCCCCCACCCCACCGATGACGAAGTCGGTGAAGACGGTGCGTTCCCGTTCGGACAGCGCAGCCTGGCCGGCGTCACGCTGCCGGCGCAGTTCGACCGCCGCATCGGCCAGCGGCCGGCGGCCGGTGGTGTCGGCCAGTTCGACGAGGCGCACCCTGTCCATCACCGACGCGTGGACGTCGAACGAGCCGCCGAGTTCCCGTTCCAGGGTCTGCTGGGCGCGGATCACCGCGTTCTCGTCCGTCGACTTCGGCCGGGACGCCAGCATGGCCAGCACCGCCCGCGCCCGCGCCTCGACCTCGGCGACCTCGACCGGTTCGGTCGCCTCCGGCGTCTCCTCGGACCCGGTTGCCGGGCTCGACCCGTCCGCCGCGGTGGATGCGGTGGGCGCGGCGGATCCGGCGGATGTGGTGGATCCAGCGGATGTGGTGAAGGCAATCGCGGCGTCGAGGTCTGCCGATGCCCCGCCGGCTGCGGAGAGAAAACCGGGGAGGGCCAGCCGGGCGGCAAGGCGGCGGTCGGCGGCGGCCATCGCGTCGCGGGCCGCATCGAGCTGGTCGCGGGCCGCCCGCTCGGCCAGGTCGGCCGTCGTGACCTCGGCCGCCAGCCGGACCGCGGCGGTCTGGGCTTCGGTGAGCTGCTCTGTGCAGTGCCCAAGCTCCCGCTCGGTCCGGGCCAGTTCCGCCTCGGCGGCCGCCGCGGCGGCGCCGACGTGTTCCTCCAGCGCAGCCAGCCGCGCCGATCCGCCGTTCCACCGGGCCCAGTCCTGCTCGGCGGTGCTCTCGGCCGACCGCCGGGCATCCTGTTCGGTGGCGAACCGGTCCAGGGCCTCGACATGCTCACGGATGGCGGTGGCAAGCGCGGCCAGCCGGCCTTGGGCGTCCCGCTCGCGGCGGATGGCCTCCCGGGCGGCGTCGCGCACGGTCTCCAGGCCGGCGATGTCGCTCGGCAGGCCGAACTGGGTGCACAGCGCGCGGTGCTCGTCGGCGTGCCGGACCCACGCGTCCCGCCTGCCGGCGGCGGCCCGGCGCAGGTCGCGGGCCTTCGCCGCTGCTTTGGCCGCCCGGCGCCGCGCATCCGCGGCGAGAACGCGTGAGGTGACCAGCGCCCCCGACCGGGGCGCCGCGCGGACGATGGCTTCCAGCAGGCGGCCGGCTTCGGTCAGGTCCGCGCGCCGGGCCGAGTGCTCGGCCGCGGCCCGGTCCAGGGCGGCCAGTTCGGCGGCAATCGCGGCCAGCCGGGCGGCTCGGTGCGTCGCCCGGGCCGCCGCGCCGATGTAACGAGCGGCGGTGACGGGGGCCGCGCCGCGCAGCGGGCCGTTCGCCCAGGCGCCGTCGGTCGACACCCACACCGGATGCGCCCGATCGCCGAGCCCGACCCTGTGGGGTGCCGGAAGCCGGCCTGGGCCTGCGACCTGGGCTGATGCGACAGTGCGGGGCCATCGGCATGATGGTCGGCTATGTCCGTACGATTACTGATCTTTAATGTTTCGGGTCGGGTTGGTCCGGTGGTGATCGCCACGGTGATCGTTGGGGGTTGGGTAGTGGGTTGGTATGAGGTATGCGACGGGTGGCGGGTTGACCGCCCAGGATCAGGTTCGTCGGGAATGGGTGCGGCGGGAGGCTGCGTGTCTGTTCGAGAAGGGTGCGTTGAATCGGGAGGTTGCCGCGGGTTTGCGGGTGAGCGAGCGGTCGGTGGAGTGTCGGCGGTGGAGGGCTGGTGGGGTGGCGGCGTTGCGGTCGCGGGGGCCCACCTCGCGTTGCCGGTTGGAGGAAGAGCAGGTGCGGGCGTTGGAAGCCGCGCTGGATCGGGGGCCGGCGGCGCAAGGCTGGGTGGATGAGCGGTGGACGTTGGCCCGGATCCGGGAGCTGATCATCGGAATGTTCGGGGTGGAGTACACGGTGGCGGGGGTGTGGTTGCTGTTGGACCGGCGGGGCTGGTCGTGTCAGGTGCCGGTGCGCCGTGCGGTCGAACGCGACGAGGGGGCTGTGGTGGTGTGGCGAAAAGAGGTGTGGGGGCGGGCAAGAAAATAGCGGCGGTCACCGGGGGTTGGGTGGTGTTCGAGGATGAGGCGGGGCAGACGTTGCGGCCGCCTCGGGTGACCAGTTGGGGTCGGCGGGGACGGTCGCCTGTGGTGCGGGTGCGTGGGAGTGGGTCGGGGCGGGTGTCGATCGCGGGGCTGGCCTGTTACCGGTCTGGGCAGGAAATGGACTCATTCGCGCCGGACAGGACGGCCACCGATCAACCCGGAGATCGCCACGCTGATCGAGCGGCTCGCGACCGAGAACACGACATGGGGCTACCAGCGAATCCAGGGCGAACTCCTCAAGCTCGGTCACCGGGTCAGCGCGTCCACGATCCGCCGGATCTGGAAGGCATTCGGGTTGCCCCCAGCACCGAAACGGCAGACCGACACCACCTGGCGGCAGTTCCTGCGCACCCAGGCATCGACGATGCTGGCGGTCGATTTCTTCCACGTGGACTGCGCCGTGGCGCTGCGGCGTCTGTACTGCTTCTTCGTCCTGGAGGTCGGCTCCCGCTCAGTCCACGTCCTCGGGGTCACCGCCCACCCAGACGGCCTGTGGACCACCCAACAGATCCGGAACCTTCTCATGGACCTCGGCGACCGGGCGGCCGACTTCCAGTTCCTGATCCGTGACCGGGCCGGACAGTTCACCGTCTCCTTCGACACGGTCCTCGCCGACGCCGGCATCACCAACACCACGATCCCACCCCGAACACCCCGCGCGAACGCCTACGCGGAACGGTTCGTCCGCACCGTCCGGGCCGAGGTCACCGACCGCATACTGATCGTCAGTGAACGGCACCTGCGCACCGTCCTGGCCGAGTACGCACGGCACTACAACGGACGACGACCCCACCGCGGCTGTGGCCTTCAACCGCCACGGCCCGACCACCCCATCGCCGACCTGACCCAGGAACGGATCAAACGCCGACCCGTCCTCGGCGGCCTGATCAACGAATACGAACGAGCCGCCTAGAACCGCCTAAAACCCCAGGTCAACACCAGTGGCCGAGTTCCGGCACCCCACAGTGGTCAGAGCCGCCGACGGCGGTGTCGAGATAGCGCACAGGAGCGATCCCTTGCCCAGAACGGCCGAGATCACCTACCGTAGACGTCCGCTCCCGCGCTCCTGCGATCGCCCATCACCCAAACAGAGGATGAGGCAGCCGGGTGTTCGGGAAGCAGGGACGCCTCGGCTGGCACCCTGGGCCTCGACGTAGGAGCTCCCTGGTGCCGCCCGTGGTAGATAATGACGGACTATGTTGGGGGATCGTGACAGCACTCCGGGGTGGGACTTCTTCATCTCGTACACTGCCTCGGACCAGAAGTGGGCCGAGTGGACTGCGTGGCAGTTGGAATCCGTCGGCTATCAGGTGCTCATTCAGGCCTGGGACTTCGTGCCCGGATCTGACTGGCGGCTCAAAATGGAGCATGGCATCAAGCATGCTACTCGTACCATCGCCGTGCTTTCCCGGGGGTACCTAACTTCAGTCTACGGTGGGGAGGAGTGGCGTGCCGCGCGGGCTGCCGACCCGGAAGGGTTAAAGCGTAAGCTCCTACCCATCCGCATTGAGGAGTGCGAGCGCCCCGGAGTGCTCGACACTGTGGTCTCTATAGATCTTTTCGGGCTGTCTGCCCCCGACGCTTCCGTGCGGCTCCTTGATGCGGTTAGAGGGGCGATCCAGGGGCGAAGAAAACCCGTTGTCGAGCCCGAATTCCCAATTCGCCCGGGCCATCAGCAGCGTCCACCTAGTATCGCCAGTGCTGGCCTGGCCTCGCATGTGTCCGGGTCGGGACGCAAATCCGAAGCGATGGGCGACGTGGAAACCGATCGCGCGGCGAATGTCGAGATGAAGGACTTTAAGTCATTTGATGAATTTGAGGGGGATTTCGGTGATAATGTGAATGCGTCGGAAATTGCTCGGATGCGACCAATTGTGTGGGGTGGCGTTCCTCGTAGGAACAAATATTTTTCCGGCCGAGAGGATCCTCTTGCCGGGCTGTACCGGGCGCTGATCGAGGTCGACCAGGGCACCTCCGTAAATTCACCCTACGCTCTTCAGGGTATGTGTGGAGTCGGCAAGACGCAAATCGCTATCGAGTATGTTTTCCGCCATCAAGATGAGTACGAACTTATCTGGTGGGTTACTGCCGAGGAGCCCATCATGATCCGGTCGGCGCTGGCGGCTCTCGCGCTGCGGCTGGGGCTGGCCGAGGGCGGCCCGCTGCGCACCGAGGACGCCGTCGCCCTGGTCGTCGACGCGCTGCGTCGCGGTGATCCCTACCGCCGCTGGCTGCTGGTCTTCGACAACGCTGTGAGCCCCGAGCTGGTCCTCCCGTTCATCCCACACGGGCCGGGCCATGTCATCGTGACCACGCGAGACCGGAGCTGGCTCGATACAGCTCACGGAACGGAAGTCGACGTTTTTTCGCGGCAGGAGAGCTTTCGCTTCCTGCGGAAGCGGGCGCGAGGAATCGGTGAAGCGGAAATCGACAGCCTCGCCGAGACGCTCGGTCATCTACCGCTAGCCCTGGAACAGGCGAGTGCGCTCCATTTCGAAATGGGAATTACCGCCTTGGAGTACCTGCGGTTGTTCCATGGTACCTTCGGTCGGCTGCTATCGGAGGGCCAGCCGTCGGACTACCCGATGTCGGTCGCATCGATATTGAACCTGTCCATGGCCCGATTGCAGGAGCAGTCTCCGTTCGCACTGCGGCTGCTGCGCCGCTGTGCGTACTTCGGCCCGGAACCGATCTCGCTGGAGCTGCTCGACCGGGGCAGGTACATCCTCGACTCCGACTTCGGCATCGCGATGCGCGACCGGCTCGCCGTCGGCCGGGCGATTCGGGACATCGGCCGCTATGCGCTGGCCCGCATCGACGAAAGCGCTCGCACACTGCAGGTGCACCGGCTCGTCCAGATCGCGATCCGCAACGAGTTGCCCGAAGAGGACCAGGAGCGCATCCGCGGCGAGGTACATCAACTCCTGATCGCCGCCGATCCGGGGGAGCCGGACGCGCCCGCGAACTGGCCGCAGTTCAGCCAACTGCTGCCGCACATCGTGCCCTCCGAGGTCTACCGCTCCCGGCAGCCACCGGGACGCCGGCTGATCGAGGAGATCGTCCGCTACCTGTACTACACCGGTGACCTCACCTTCGGTCTCGCCGAGGCCAACCGGGCGCTGGAGTGCTGGATCGCCGACTCCGGCGAGGACGACCCGGACGTCCTCGTCATGCAGGGCATCAAGGCCAACATCCTGTGGACCCTCGGTCGCTACCAGGAGGCCTACGACCTGCGCAGGCCGACTCTCGAAGCGATTACCCGGGTGCTCGGCCCCGACCACGAGGAAACCCTCATCATCCTCAACGGCCACGGCGCGGACCTACGCGCCCGCGGTGAGTTCACCGAGGCCTGGCGGCTCGACGAGGACTCGCTGCCGCAGACCCGGCGAGTCTTCGGTGACGACGCGCAGCAGACCATGCGGGTCGCGAACAACCTCGCCGTCGACTACGGCCTGATCGGCTCCTACGCCCGCGCACTCGAAACCGACGAGCGCAACCTCGCCGAGCGCCGGGCGCTCGCCGGCAAGGACGACGACCTGTGGGTACTCATCTCGATGGGTGCGGTCGCCCGAGGGATGCGGCAGGCCGGGCGCTATCTGGAAGCTCAGCAACTGGCCGAGCAGACCTACTTGCTGTACCGGGAGCTGGTACAGCGGGGCGAGCTGCCCGCGTATCACAACTACGTCCTACAGGGCACCAAGGATCTTTCGGTTGCACGACGCAAGGCGGGTGACTTCGCCGGCGCTCTCGAGCTGGCGAGGGACGTATACGACCGCTACACCAGTGCGCCGGGTCTCGGCTCCGAGCATCCGGAGAGCCTCGCCGCGGCGATCAGCCTCGGCAATGCGCAACGCGTGGCGGCCGATCCGCTCGAGGCGACCGAGCACATCGGGAAGACGATCCCCCGATTCCGCGATGTCTTCGGCCCCGACCATCCCTACACCTACGGCTGTCTGCTGGACCTGGCGCTGGTCTACCGTCAGCTCGACCGGACCGAAGAGGCCGAGAAGCTGCTCGGCGAAGCCCTCACGGGCCTGCAGTCACGGCTCGGTCCGGATCATCACTACACGCTGACCTGCGTCGCCAACCTGGCCACGGTCCGTGCTGTGCTCGGGCATCCCGCCGAGGCCCTGGCCATGGGCCAGGAGACACTGACGGCGTTCCGGGAGCTCCTAGGCCCGGATCACCCGCATACGCTCGTCTGCGCGACCAACGTCGCTCTCGACCTGGTGACCACCGGGCAGAACGAGGAGAGCAACGCCCTCGCCGAGGAGACCATGCGCCGCTACCGGCGGGTGCTCGGCGACACGCATCCGGACGTGCACGCCAGCGCGCGCGGCGAACGCGTCGACCTCGACTTCGAGCCAGCACCTCTATAGCAGGGCAGCGGCAAAGTTGCTGGTTAGCAATTTAGGTTCATGATCGTGGTGAGTGGTCGTTCGGGTCGGCGGGCGTG
>NZ_JALKFT010000047.1:0-25231 GCF_023242945.1 Frankia umida | reverse complement strand
ATGCTTCGCGATGGGACCTTCTACCAGGCCCCGACCCCCTCACCGGCTTGACGAAGGACATAGGGGCACTTTTTCGCTGTGAGCGGTGTGCTGGGTGGCGCGGGTGACGGTGAGATAGGCGTGGGCGAGCATGCTCAGGGTGATGTGTCGGTACCAGGCGTCGTAGCGGCGGACCTGGTAGTGGTCGAGGCCGACTTCACCTTTCGCGGTCTGGAAGCATTCCTCGATCGACCAGCGGGAGCCGGCGATCCGGACGAGTTCAGTCAGAGTCGTCTCGGCAGGTCCGTAGCAGACGTAGAAAGCGCGTGTAGAGGAGTCGGTCAGGCTGCGGCGGATCAGCAGCCAGTGTCCTGCTCCTTTCTCTCGTAGCGGCCTTATCGATACCCGGGCCCACTGGTACAGGCGTGGGCCTTTCTCCCCGTCGCCGGCCGACAGCGTCTGCCAGCCCTCGTCGGCGACCTCGTCGGCGAGAGTCCGGGCACGGACAGCGGTGAAGATATGGCCGGTGGTGGCGCCGATAAGTGACTCGTTGCTTTTCACAGCCATGACGTGGCCGATGCCTTCGGCTTCCAGCCACATGCGCAGGCGCCGGTCGGAGCCGTACACCTCGTCGGCGGTCACCCACCGGGCAGGGACCTTCCCGGCCAGCGCCCGGGCCAGCATGGCCTTGGCCAGCTGGGGTTTCGTCGCGAACGTGACCTCGCCGCCGATGCCCGCCTCACGGCACCGGTCCTCATCGCCCGTCCAGGACTGCGGAAGGCACTCATTCCACGATCGGACGCAGCGCATTCACATTATCCGGCGTCACGACCAGCAGCGAACCAGAAGCCCCAATCTTCCAGCAGGAGTCGTTCGCCTGCTGGGCGGTGCCGCCGGGACGCGGACGGTGATTATAAAGGGCCCGGCCGCCGCAGGTGTCCGGAGAGCAAATGGACAGATGAATCACCAATCAGCCGTCGTCCGCGGCATGGTCAGGAAAGTGACGGCGACGGTGACTGGCTGAGTATTTCCTGGAACCGTTGCCGCAGTCCTACCGATGGTTCAATTCCGAGCTCCCGGTCCAACCGGCCGCGGGCCTCGTGATACGTTTCTAGTGCCTCTGCTTGGCGGCCGCATCGGTACAGCGCGAGCATCAGCATCTCGATGATGTTTTCGCGCCACGGATACATCGAGCTCATGCGCCGCAGCTCGCCCACCGACCGGATTGGATCTTCGTTCTCGAGGCGTAGCGAGAGCTTTTCCTCGAGGGCAATCACGTACTCCTCGCTGAGCTGGACCGCGACGCCTCGGCACGTCGGTCCGGCAGAGATTTCGTGCAGCGGTGTTCCCCGCCACAGCTCCAAGGCCTTTTCCAACAGGCTGAACGCCTGTTTGGGGTCCTGCGTCCGGACCGCTCGCGCGCTGGCGATGCGTTCGCGGAACACATTCATGTCGAGGTCGTCCGGGTTGATCTTCAGTAGGTAGCCGGGTGCGCGGGTAATGAGATCCGGTGGGATGTCGTCCGCCCCGGCGAGTCGCTTCAGCGCCTGGCGTAGCCGATACACGTGCGCCTGCAGGGCGTTGTCCACCGTCGAGGGTGGGTTCTCGCCCCAGAGCTCCACGCAGAGTTGTTCCGCGGAGACAGGGTGATTGCCACTGACCAGCAGCGTCGAGAGTAGTCCACGCTGTCGGGTGCCCGCAAGGCTCGTGAGTCTTCCGTTTGATTCTAGTTCAACTGGGCCAAGGATCCTGAACTTCATCTCCTAGATCTCCTAGCTAGAGTACCGCGGCCGATTCTGCCGGCCTGGGCTCCGCTGCCGACGCGGCTTACGAGCATCGACGCCGTACGCCGGGCACGCGACGGGCTGAATCCGAGGACAAACCTCTGGCCAGCCCTTCTCTCGGAGGTGCTCCGGCACCTCGCAAGTGGTGCTGTGTTGATTGCCGCGACAACAATATTGTGCGCCCGGGAGAGACTCCCTTCTCCCGGGTGATCGCAGGTAGCTCTGGATTACGCCGGCCACGTCATGTGAGCGGGATGCGGGTTACGCTTCGGCGCGCCTTGGAAGAAGATAGATTGAGTGCTCGTAGCACGTCGAATGATCTTGGCGGGAGTTAGTCTAGGGTTGTGGTCGGAGTGTTGTCCACTGTCAGCTTCGTAACCTGTATCACATGGCGGTTCGCATGGTGTTTTTGTGTGCCGTGGCCGGTGACCTGGGGTTTCGTTCGCCGAGTCGTCGGCTGGGGCGTTACTTTACCTCCGAGGTAATTGACCTTCCGGTGTCGCGCCCTGGACAGTGGGCACGCAGACGTGTTGCTGACATATACCTGGGAGATCATCGGATGACTGCGCAGGCAGATACCTCCAGCACCCAGACCACAGAAGCTGCGCGCAATCCTGCCGCGGCCGCCGGGGCGCCCTCGTGGGGAGCGCTGGCGGTGGTCCTGGTCGGTACGTTCATCACCGTCCTGGACTACTTCATCGCGAATGTCGCCGTCCCGTCGATCAAAAATGATCTCTCGGCCAGCTCGGCGCAGATCCAGCTGGTCATCATCGGCTACGGCGTCGCCTTCACCGCCGGCATGATTACCTGCGGCCGGCTTGGTGACATGTTCGGCCGGCGCCGGATATTCGTCGCCGGACTGATGATGTTCACGCTGTCCTCGGCGGCCTGCGGGGTCGCCCCGACCGCCGACGCTCTCGTCGCGTTCCGCGTGGTGCAGGGGGTGTCGGCAGCACTGCTGGTGCCGCAGGTGCTGGGCATCCTCGGCACGGTGTACTCCGGAGCCCAGCGCGGTCGGGCATTCAGCATCTACGGTCTGGTCATCGGCCTGGCCGGCGTGTTCGGCCAGCTGATCGGCGGGGTGCTCATCACGGTCGACGTGGCCGGTCTCGGCTGGCGGACGGTTTTCCTGCTGAACGTGCCGATCGGCCTGGTCACGCTGCTGTTCATCCGGCGGGTGGTACCGGAGTCCCGGGCGCCGGCCGGCGCGCGCCTCGATCTTCCCGGCGCCATCACGATCACGATGCTGCTGGTGGGGCTCGTCCTGCCGTTGGTGGAAGGGCAGGAGCAGGGCTGGCCGGTGTGGTGCTGGATCAGCCTCGCGGCCGCGGCAGTCCTGACCGTGGTGGCTGTCGTCCACCTGCGCCGGCGAGCCGCTCGTGGCGAGCACCCCCTGCTCGACCCCGCACTGTTCCGCGGCCGTACCTTCTCTGTCGGCCTTGTGGCCATGACGGTCTACTTCCTGGCGATGGGCTCGTTCTTCTTCCTGCTCGCGCTCTATCTCCAGCAGGGTCGCGGCCTGTCACCACTGGAATCAGGCCTGATGTTCCTCGCGCTGGGGGGTGGCTACTTCGCATCCTCGCTCAGCGCGGTGGGGCTCGCGGCCCACCTGGGCACCCGGCTGGTAGTCCTCGGCCCCGCGACGATCGCGGTCGGCTACACGCTGGTCGGGGTGACGGTAGCGGCGATGGGCGATTCCTCGACGACGCTCTGGCTGATTCCCGTCCTGCTCATCGCCGGGCTCGGGATGGGCATGACGACTGGGCCGCTGACGAACATCGTGCTTTCCGGGGTGGCTCCCGAGCACGCCGCAGCCGCCTCCGGTGCGGCCAACACCGCGCAGGAAGGCGGCGCCGCCATCGGCGTCGCGATCGCGGGCGCGGTGTTCTTCCCCGCGCTCGGCGCAGCCGCCAAGGTCACGGACTACTCGCACGCGTTCGAGATCGCCCTGATCCCCCTGGTTGCCGCCTGTGTCGCGGCCGCGTCGATTGCGATGCTGCTGCCGAAGCCGGCACGGGCCTGACCCGTTCCGATCTCGTCCTGGCCGCTCGCCACCACCTCCGGCCATCCTGCGGTCAACGTGACACGAGGAGTGCTCATCCGATGCCTGTTCTCAACACACGCGACAGTACGCAGCTGTTCTACCACGATTGGGGCACCGGGTCGCCGGTCGTCCTGCTCGGTGCCGCAATGATGAACTCCCGCATGTGGGAGTCCCAGGCGTGCCAGCTCGTGAAGAACGGGCTTCGGTGCGTCATGTACGACCGCCGCGGCTGCGGACGCTCGGACTGGCCCTGGGATGGCTACGACTACGACACCCTCGCGGACGATCTTGCGCAGCTGCTGGACCATCTGGACCTGCGGGAGGTCACTCTGGTCGGCTACGCGGTGGGCGGCGGCGAGGCGGTGCGCTACCTGGCCCGGAACGGCGATGACCGGGTGGCTCGGCTCGCGCTGGTCAGTAGCACCACGCCGATCCTCGGCCGGCGCACGGACCATCCCGACGGAGTGGACACCGCGGTGCTGGCAGCGACTATTGACGCGCTCGAACGGGATTTCGCCCGCTGGACCAGCGAGTTGGCCGGACCCTTCTTCGGCGGCGCCGGCGGGACGACGGAAGGGGCCCTGTCGAGCGAGCGGACCGAGCTGCTCGTGCGGATCGCGTTGGACGCCTCCCCGCGGGCGGCTGCCGAGATCTATCGGACGCTGTTCACCGCTGACCTGCGGGCGGACACCTCTGCTGTGAAACTGCCCACACTGGTCATTCATGGTGAGGCGGACGTGGCCGCGCCGATAGAGCTGTGCGGACGGCGGACCGCGCAGCTTGTCTCAGGCAGCACTTTTGTCTGCTACGAAAATGCTGCTCATGGCCTCTTCGCTACCCATGCGGACCGACTGAGTCGCGATCTACTGGCCTTTGTAGGTGCCCATCGGCGTTGATGCTGCCGGGGTTGGCCGGGTATGTGCAGGAAGCGGACGTGTTCCGCTGTCGTGGGTCAATCTGACAACGAGCCGCGGGCGGGTTTGACTCATCAAGTCGGTCGCGGTCTGTTCTGACGTCGGTATAGTAGCGTGAGTGACCATAAACGACGCTCGCACTGGGGTCGGTCCCCTCCTGCGCGATTGGAGGCGGCGGCGGAACCTCAGTCAGTTCGACCTCGCCCTTCGCGCGGAGATCTCCACCCGGCATCTGAGTTTCGTCGAAACCGGCCGCTCCAGCCCCAGCCGTGACCTTCTGCTCAGACTGGCCGACCAGCTTGAGATTCCCCTCCGGCAGCGCAACACGCTGCTGGTGTCGGCCGGATACTCACCAGTCTATCAGGAGACCCCGCTAGAGGCTCCCCGATTGAAGTCGATCCGGGAGGCCGTCGACCGTCTCCTCACGGCGCACGAACCATACCCGGCGCTCGCAGTGGACACGGACGAGACCATCGTGGCGATGAACGGCGGCACTCGACTGCTGCTGGCCGAGGTGTCCCCGACCCTGCTGGTCCCGCCGATCAACGTGATGCGCGTCTGCCTGCACCCGGAGGGGCTGGCGGCCAGGGTGGTCAATGTTGAGGAATGGCGCAGCCATCTCGTCGGCCGACTTTACCGGCAGGCGATCTTTTCTGGCAGGGAGAGCCTGCGCGTCCTGTACGACGAGGTGGCGTCCTACGTACCGAAGGCGCCGGAGGACTGCCAGGGTCTGTCGGACTCGATCGTCGCCTCCATCCGCGTGCGGGCACTAGGGACGGAGCTGAAACTGTTCAGCACCATCACCACCTTCGGCGCCGCGACCGACATCACGGTCGCTGAGCTCTCCCTGGAGACGATGCATCCGGCCGACGAACACACGGCCGACGCATTCCGGGCCGCCGCGGCGGCGGCGGGTCAGACTGCGCCATGGGCTGGCGAGGTCGGATCGGTCGCGACACCAGCGCCCACCGCCGGCGGTTGACCGGTCATGTCGTGGCGGCTGCTGGCCGGCGCGGCCTTTTGGCATGGCGCCGAGCGACCGCTTTGGCGTAGCCACAGCACCCGGCCGGCGCCGGCGAGCGCCGCCGGTAGCAGCAGCCACGGTAGCAGCGTCACCGCGGGGGAGTCGGAGCCGGTCAACAGGCCGAAATTGGAAATTGCGAGCCAGAGAGTCGCGATCAGGCCGGCTAGCGCCAGCAGCGGGGCGATCTGTGCCGGCCAGCTCCCCGCCGCAGCGCCCTCGACCCGCCGAAGACCGAGAACCGACAGCGCCGCCAGCGCCTGCAGCAGCACGATGCCGAGCGTGCCGAGACCGAGCATGCTGGTGGTCATGCCGGTGTAGGGATGCGCACCGACGAGGGCGAATACCGCGACCATGGCCGCGCAGATCGCCACCTGTACCAGGCTGGCTCGCACCGGCGCTCCAGTCGTCCGCGACCGCGCGCCAAGCCAGGCGGGCAGCATCACGTCGGCGGCGAGCGCGACGGTGTAGCGGTTGGCCGCGTTGTGTAGGGCCAGGGTAGCCGCGAACAGGCTCGTGCAGAGCAGCACCTGGAAGAACAGGTCCCCGGTGCGGCCGAGATAGGTCTCGGCGAGATTGAAGAACAGGTCGCCGCCCTGCTCCCGGGCGGCCTCGCGCAGACCTGTCGGGCCGAGCGCGCCGACCGCCGCCCAACTGGTCACCGCGTAGAAGACCGCGATGAACAATGCCGCGTAGCAGATGGCACGCGGCACGCTGCGGTGCGGGTTGCGAGCTTCACCGCCGTAGAGCGCAGCTGACTCGAAGCCGATGAAGGAGACGAAGGCGAACATGACGGAGACTCCGACGCCGGGGCCGGTCATCGTGCCGGGCGAGAAACTGCTGGTGGGAAAGGTTGCGAAGCCGTGCCGCGCGAGCACGGAGACATCCAGGGCCAGCAGCACGCCAATTTCGCCGATCATCAGAAAGGCCACGACCCGGGCAGCGAGCTCCGCCTCCCGGTGCCCGAGAAACGCCACGGCCACCAGACCGACTGCGGCACACAGCTCCCAGGGCACTGAGATACCGTGCCGGGCGAGAATCTCCTGGGAGAAGTATCCGAACGCACCGACCAGACCGATGGTCGCGGCGTTGTAGGACACCAGGGCGAGATAGCCGGCGGCGCCGGCCGGCGTCCGTCCCAGCCCGGCCGCGACCGCCGTGTAGAAACCACCGGAGCCGCCGGTTAGGCGGATGACCGGCCGGTAGCCCACCGCGAAGAAGAACAGCGTTACTCCGGCGAAGACGAAGGCCGCGGGGACCCCCGGGCCGTTGCCGACGGCGAAGGCAAGTGGAACGGTGCCGATGATGGCGGAAAGTGGCGCGGCCGCCGCGACGACAAGGTAGACGATGTGCCCGGTGGTGAGGGCGGCGGCTGGCGGTCCCGGTGGCGTGGCCGCGGCGCGGGTGTCGGCGGAATGGTTGGGTGCGGAGCCGGTGGCCGTGTCGGCGGTGGGCATGTGGATCCTCGGATCTCGGCGATGACGGGCGCGTCCGGTGTCGTCGCGTGAGGGTCAGTCGATGCGCAGCGCTGCGCGGATCATCGCCGCGACCCGGGCGCTGCTGGCGTGGTCCAACGCGGCGCAGGTCTCGGCGACGTCGGGCGGACCGCCGGTGGCGGCGAACTTCGACCGCACCAACTCGCGGTGCGTGGCCCGGGTGTCCGGGCCTGCGGCGCCGATCGGTATGTCCCGCCGGGCCGTGAGTGTCCCGCCGTCGGCCAACCGGACGGTCACCCGGGAACCGGTGTGCTTCGTCGCGTCCGTGAACGTGGCGGCTGGCGGACCCAGGGTGGTGATCTGCTCGGCTGCCCGGGCGCCGACGAAGCCGGCCAGCCACGGCTTCGCCCGCTCCCCGGCCTGTCGCAGCGCGTCTCCGAACGGCGCGTCGCTGCCGATCAGATCTCGAGTCATCCCAGGGTCCTCGACCAGCCGGACCCTGGCCGCCAGCCGCCACCGCCGCGGATCGTGTCGGGCCGGCGTGGCGAAGTCGGCCACCGTCAGCCTTCCTGTCAGCAACGCGGTGGCCACCGCATAGGGGACGGACAGAGGCAGGACCCCGGCGGGCAGCATTGGTCCGGGTCCCTGGGCGGCAAGCTGCCGCTCGACATACATGGTGTAGGCCGAGGTCTCGACGAGGATCTCGGTGATCTCGTCGGGTTCCGGTGCCGGCAGCATGTCCCGCAGAGCGAGGGCACAGTCGACGGCGCTGTCGATCCCGGGCCCACCCGGGCGAATCTTGAAGGACAGGGTGTCGGTGTGCCAGCGCTGCCCGAGGCGCGCCGTGACCACCTCGGGCAGCGGCACCGCGGCGAACCGGTCCAGGAATCCACCTGGATGTTCCAGGATGTCGTCGGCGGCGCGCAGGCCGGCGGCGGCGGCATCGCAGGCGTCCATGGCGGCTCGTACCGGGACGAGGCCGGAAATCGCGCGGGCGTCGCCCCCAAGGAAGCCGGGTAGCAGCGTCCAAGGGGGCATGGCCAGGGCCAGCCCAAGCGCGTCGACCCACCCGGCCGCCGGTTGGCCGGTGCAGTGGAGCCGGCCGGCGACCGCGCCGACCACGCTGGTGTGCGCCGCGGTCTGACCCCTGAACGGCCCCAGGGTGGCCGCGGCCGTCACCCGCGCCGCGCACTCATTGGCCGCCACGATCGCCGTCAGCAGTCTCGCCCCGTCCAGGCGCAGGCTGTGAGCGTAGGCCAGGGGAACGGCGACGGTCGAGGGGGACAGGTGGCCGGCATACGCGGTGTCGTCCAGGTTGAGCCACGCCCCCAGCGTCGCGAGCACGCAAGCGCCGCGGGCGGGGTCGGCCTGCAGCGGTTCGCCGAAGGCCGCGACCAGCCGCCGGCCCAGGTCATGTACGCGACCTGCACGTATGGCGGCGAGCTGGGACAACACCTGGCTCTTCGCCAGCTCCACGACGCGCTCCGGCAGGTCCTCGAAGCGAAGTGAGCTCGCCCAGCTTGACAGGCGCCATGTCAGGGATGACGTCGGCGGGGACAGAGCGTCCGCCCCAGCACTCATCGCGCGTCCCCGGGCAGCGGACCGACCACGGCGGGATCGCACAGGACGACCAGCGCCCCCGGCCGGACGTCGACGGTCAGCCGTACCGTCGCGGCGGGCATCAGCTCGCCGTCGTGCTCGAAGCACAGGGGGTCGCCGTCGAGGCGTTCCACCACGACGCGGCGTCCCCGCCGGTAGACGACCCCCGGCTGGCCCAGATGCTTCCCGGTGCGCAGCAGCTCCGGAAGCCGGGTCGGCTCCAGCGCCGCGCCCACCACACAGACGTCGAGCAGGCCGTCGTCGAGCCGTGAGTCGGGCAGGACGAGGTACTGCCAGGCCCGGTGACGACCGCCACCGATGTTGACGCAGACGGTGCCGCCCTCATGCACCACGGCCTCGTCCACCGTGACCCGGCCCTGGTAGGCGCTGAACCGCGCGGCAGCGTGTTCGAGCCCCGTCGCCAGCCGCTCGGCGCCCGTGGCAGGCACCGTGTTGGCACTGCGCAGTACCTCGGCGGTCAGGCCGGCGCCGACGCCGAGCAGGACCGGCTCGTCGAGCTCGCGGATGTGCGCAAGGTCGATCGCTCGGCGGCCGGTGGGCCAGGTCGTCAGGGCTTGGGTGAGGGCCGCTGGCCAGGGCCTGGTGCCCCACAGGGCGCGGTAGTTCGAGTTACCGGTTCCCGCCGGCACGATGCACAGCGCCGGTGCGCCGCCAGCGGCCTCCGGGGAGAGCAACCCGCGAACGACCTCGGCGACTGTGCCGTCCCCGCCGACCGCGACGACGATCCGCGCCGAGGCGCTGGTGGGGCCGTGACCGGCGGCGGCCCGGCGAGCGGCGTCCGCGGCCAGCCGGCTGGCGTCCCCGGGGCCGTCGGTCCAGGCGAGCTCGGTCGGCGCGTGGCGCTCGCAGCGCCCCACCACTTCGGCCACGGTCTGCGGGCTGATCGTCCCGGCCGCCGGGTTGGCGATGACCAGGCAGTGCTCCAAGTTTTGCCGCTGGAGAACCTGTCCAGAAGAGTCGATCATACGCGCGCTCCAACCAGATGGCGGATTCACCGTCCGGGCCGGCGGATGGACTTCTCGGCCCGCCGCGCGAGCGTCTTTGGTCGAGCTGACTGGTTACTGATGTTGGCCTGACGGCAACGGCCTCATACAGGATGGCCCGGCGGCCAGATTACCCGACAGGTAATAGACATGACGGTTGGCGATGGGGACAATTGACGGGTGGCGGTGAGATGTTGTGAATATCCCGTCCGCCGCGCGCCAAGGTACATACGGACAGGAGGAGCACGTTGGGCCAGATTGAGAGTCTCGTCGACCGCTACCTCGCGGTCTGGAACGAGTCGGACCCCGAGAAGCGCCGTAGGGAGGTGGCGGAGCTGTGGGCCGAGGATGGTGTCTACGCGAACACCGGGCGCGAATTCCACGGTCATAGCGGAATCGAGGAGGCGGTAGCCGAGGCGTATGAGGAGTTCGTCGCCAACGGTTTCATCTTCCAGCTCAGCGGATTCTCGGAGAACCATGACGCCGCGCGGATAGCGTGGGAAATGGTGTCTTCGTCGGGCGGTGACGTTGTCGCCGCCGGCACAGAGTACCTGATTCTGGACAAGGGCGGCCGGATTCGTTCGGATCACCAGTTCCCGGAGCCGTCGCAGGCTTGACGGGTGTTGGTGGGCTGGTCGGGCTGATGGTGGTTCGCCTGGACCCGCGGATCACGTTCACGGTCGCCTGCCAAGACATCGCCCGCGGGGCCGCGCACCCCGAAAGCGGAGTCCGCGGCCCCGGTGGCATATTCGCGTTTCCGCCGCCGCGGGTACGCCGCGTCAGCACACGGTTGGCCTGCCCGGCCGGTTTCCCGACCGGGCAGTCGGCGTTACGTCACGACCAGGCGACCGGCAGCTCGCGTAGGCCGTGGAAGACCGTTCCGGTGCGGAAGACTGAGTTCGGGTCTTCCGTCGCCAGACGCAACTTTGGGAAACGCTGGAACAGGCTCCGCAAAGCCAGATCCATTTCAAGCCTCGCCAGCGGCGCGCCCAGGCAGTAGTGCGGACCGATTCCCCACTGCAGATGCTGGCTTGAGTCCCGGCGCACGTCGATCCGGTCTGGATCGGGGAACACCGATCCGTCGTGGTTGCCGGCGGGAATCGAGATCACTACCGCGTCTCCCTTGTTCATAGTGACACCACCGAGCTCCATGTCCACCAGGGCCAGCCGGACTATGGCGTCCTGCGAGATCGACCAGTAGCGCATGGACTCCTCGACGAACTGCCTGATCAGAGCACCGTTGTCAGCCAGCACAGTCTCACGCAGCCCGTTGTCGAGCAACAGGCTGAGCACGTTCAGTGCCATCTGGTTGGTAGTCGTCTCGTGCCCGGCGACGAGGACGAGACGCGCGATGCCAACCAGCTCGTCGAGGGTGATCGTGCCTGGCCGCAGATAGTTGACGGCCAGTCGACTGATCATGTCGTCTTCTGGCTTCTCCTGCTTGCGTAGTGCGAGCTGGCCGATGAACTCGGACATCTCCAGATAGGCCGCGTAGGAGCGTTCGATGTTACCCTGCGAGATAGTCGTCGCCGTCTTCTCCACCAAGAATGGTGAGTCCTCGTCGGGAATGCCGAGTAGGCGGGCCACGACCAGAGTCGGCAGGGTCCGGGAGAAGGCTTCCTGAAGATCCGCTGGCTGGGGCAGTTCGGCTAGGCCGTCGAGCAGCATGTCGATTAGCCGCTGAACGGCCATGCGCAGGGTACGGACCCGCTTGGCAGTGAACTCCGCTGTGATCATACCGCGAAGGCGGGCGTGCTCGGGATCGTCCATTCGCAGAAAGGACCCGGGCTTCTGCCCGGGCGGTACCTGAATGCGCACCGGCGCGCCGGGTAGAGTCTCGTCCGCGCTCAGCCGCGGATCCATCAGGGCCTGCCGGACGTCAGGATACCTGGTGACCAGCCAGGCCAGCCGGGAATTCTCCGCGCCGGCCGGAATCCGGACGACACAGGGCGGTGCCTCCCGCAGGTCGGCGAGGATTACGGGTGGCCGACCGGCAACGGTCCGCCGGAACGGCCATTCGTGCACGATGGTTTCTTCTGCGAGCATGGTCATCCCTTTGTTGGAAAATCTGCTTACACCAACACCAACATCCTTCCTTGTTCTGACACGGCGCTGACGGGAGGCTAACGGGAGGCTAACGGCGACTGTCAGGACCGAAATTTTTGCGCGGTGAGTCCGACATGTATGCCCATGGACTCGGCCGCGTAGTCGAAGAAAGCAGCCGGATCGGCGGCGACGCCGGCGATGTGGTTGTGAACTTCAAAGCCGATCATTCCGTGCAGCTGTGTCCACACCGTGAGCATCCGGGCGATCGCTGGGTCTGGGAGGCCCTCCAGTAGCCCAGCGGCGAGGCCGGCCACGTTGCGTGCCATTCCCTCGGACAGCGCGGGCTCGGCTGGGCGGACCAGCAGGGAACCGGCTTGGTACGCGTCGCGCAGCACCGTCAACAGTGTGATCACGGCCCGCGCACCGACCACCATCGTCTCCGGCGGCGCCTCGTAGCCGGGTACCGGCGGTCCCCAGATCAGCGTGTACTCGTCTGGATGGTCCAGTGCCCAGCGGCGGATTCCGCGGCAGCCGCCGAGCCATCGGTCGAGCGGGCTGCCGTCGGCTGCGGCGGCCTCGGCCGCGCCACGTTCGGCGCCGGCGCCCATACCGGCATAGGCGTCCAGTACGAGCGCGGTGAGAAGATCGTCTGATTGGGGAAACCAGGCGCGGGCCAAGGCCGGATCGACGCCCGTCGCGCCGGCCAGGGCCGCCAGGTCGAGGTTCAACTCGCGGCGGACCGCCAGGCGGACTAGCGCCGCCTCCTTGATCCGCACAACGGCCTGTTCGTCGTCTAGGGCGCTCGCCGCAGTCATGCTTGCATCGTGGCAGTGCGGTACCGGTCCGTCGATTACGTCACGGGTAATGGCCGGCCTCGGCGGACCGCCGCACCGGTCTCAGATCGAGAGGTCCCGCCCGGGACGCCGGACAACGTGCCCCGGGCGAGGAAGTAACGCCCACCAGGCTCCGCTCAGGCCGGCTGGTCGGCGGCGGCGGCGGCGATGCGATGCAGGTGCCGGGTGAAGTCGGAGATCACCGCCAGTGCGTGCCGGTCGATGAAGAAATGCCCTCCGGAGAACTCGCTGTGGCCCAGGTAGTGGGGGCTGCGTGGCCGCCAGGAGGAGAACGCCGTGCGCTCTTCCATCAATGGATCGTCCTGGCCGCCGTAGGACACCATCGGGCAGGGCAGCGGATCGGCCTCGTCCACCCGCTGTGCGGCCACCGAGAGATCGGCCCTCAGCGCCGGGATGATCATCTTTAGCATCTCGGGATTGTCGTAGATCTCGGCCGGAAAGGAGCCAAGCCGCTTGATCCAGTCGACGAGCTCCTCCTGGGGCATCCCGATGTGCTCCTTCGTCGGATTGAAGAAGCCCTCGGGCGCCCAGCCGGACATGCCGAGGAGAAGTGGTTCCGGTACACCCTCGCGGTGCATGCGGACCGCGAGGTGATAGGCCAGTTGGGCGCCGAGACAATGCCCGAAGATGGCGAACGGCCGGTAGTCGCACTCGGCGAGTACCGCCTCGTACAGGGCGTCTACCAGGGGATCCCAGGCGGTGAAGGCGGCCTCGTCCCGGCGCTCCTGACGGCCGGGCAGGGTCACCGCCTGCGCGCCGATGTCGGGCGGCAGCAGACCGGCCCAGTCACGATAGATGATGGCTCCGCTGCCGGCGTGGGGGAAGAGGAAGAGCCGGATCTCCGCCGCCGGATCGAGCGCCTCCGGATGGAACCACTGGCCGTGGGTCGATACCTGTGCGGCGAGCGTGTTGGCCATGAACAAACCTCCTCGGCATGAACGGTTTCTGGTACCGCGGGAGGGTCAACCGGTCGGCAGTCGACGTAGGACCGGTATGATTTCCCGCGCGACGGTGGCGAGATACGATTCGGGATCGAGCGAACCGATGCGGATGATGAGGTGCCGGGCGCCAGCGCGGACATAGTCGGCCAGCTTTTCGGCGCATTCTCGTGGATGTCCCCAGATGTAGACCTGGATGCCCATCACCTCGTCGAGGGAGCGGTGGTAGTAGCCCGCGACGTAGGCGTTGAGCTCCTCCTCGGCTCGCCGGGGGTCGTCGGCCGGCATGACCGTGGCGTACAGGGCGGGTGTGATCGTTCCGGCTGGCCGGCCCAGCTGTTTGCGTCGGGCCTCGATGCGTTGCCAGGCGGCGGAGTATGCCGCCGCCGACGGCAGGAAGGGTAGCCAACCGTCGTAGTGCCGGGCGACGCGTTCGATCACCGCGTCTGTGTCGCCGCTGGCCAGCCAGAGCGGCGGTCCTCCCGGCTGGAGGGGCCGCAGTAGTCCGTCCACAGACGGGATCTGCCAGTAGCGGCCGGCGAACGGTGTCGACGGCCCGTCCGCCCCTACCCGCCAGGCGTGTCGCCAGAGGGACACGGATTCGTCCAGCCGTCCGACCCGCTGGTGGAAGGGCACGTCCAGCGCGGCGAACTCGGTTTTGGATTCCGGGATGGGGAAGCCGGAGCCAAGCCCGAGCACCAGCCGTGCGTCGCAGACGTGATCGAGCGAGGCGATGAGGTTCGCGCCGACCAGTGGATGGCGCAGCACCGGGGTGAGCGCGGCGGTTCCCAGGGTGATCCTGCTTGTCGCGGTGCCCGCCGCGGCCAGCACCGTGAACGGGTCCAGCCGCGGGCGGGCCGTCAGTGAGTCGCCGGCCCAGAGCGAGTCGAACCCGAGCTGCTCGGCGGCACCGGCGAACCGCACCAGCGGGCCGATCGCTACGGTGCCGGTGACGGCCTGCTCCCGGGTCGGCAGCAGGACGCCGACCCGCGTTACGTCGGCGGTCCCCGGCCTGGCACCGCTCACGGGGTCCCGCCCGCGCTCACACCGGCGCGCAGTACCCGGCGAAGGAGCTTGCCCGCCGGATTGCGCGGCAGTTCTTCGACGACGTGGAAGGCGACGGGAAGCTTGTAGTCGGCCAGTCGCGCCCGCAGGAAGACCAGCAGCTGGCGTGGTGTCGGCGACGCCCCCGGGGCAAGCACGACGAAGGCGTGCACCGCCTCGCCCCATCGTTCGTCCGCGACGCCGACCACAGCGGCGTCGACGACCTCAGGGTGCTCGCCGAGCTCCCGTTCGACCTCGGCCGGGTAAATGTTCTGGCCGGCGACGATGATGGTGTCGTTGATCCGGTCGGCGAGGTAGAGGCACCCGTTCTCGTCCAGGTGTCCGAGGTCGCCCATGAGTAGCCATCCGTCGCGCAGGGTCCGGTCGGTCTCCTCGACCATGCCCCAGTAGCCGAGCATGCGGGCGGGAGTGCGCACACAGATCTGGCCGGTCTGGCCCGGCGGCAGGGTCCGACCTCGCTCGTCAATGATTTTGATCTCGTTGCCGGGGCAGACCAGACCAGCCGAGCCCAGGAGTGGACTTCCCGGCCGGTGCGCCGAAGGCGGTAGACAGGTCGCGACGCTCGCGGTCTCTGTGCTCGCGTAGATCTGCGCGAACTCGCAGTCGAAGACTGCCATGCAGCGCGTCAGCAACGCTGAGGAGATCGGCGCGCCGCCGTAGGCGATCTTCCGCATCGAGGCGAACGCCGCGCGGTCCGCGTCCTGTTCGTCCAGCATCATGCGCAGCATCGCGGGCGCGGCGAACGTCGTCGTGACGCCGAGTTCCCGGATGAGCCGCACGGCCTGCTGTGGGACGAACGTCCGCATCACCACGTTGGTCAGTCCAGCGTTGAAGCCGTGCATGAACCAACCCATCCCCGCGGTTCCCAGGCCGGGCAGCGAGATGAGGCTGATGTCGTCGGGAAGCCAGTCCAGCCAGCTCACGCCGGCCGCGCGTAGTGCCGCCGGCAGGGTGAAGAAGCTGCGGTGGGCAACCACGGCGCCCTTGGGTCGGCCGGTCGTGCCGCTGGTGTAGATCTGCACCACCGGGCCGTCGGGGCTGCTCGACGGATTCAGCTCGCCTGACGGGGCGTCCGCCCACCAGGTGCGCAGACCCTGACCGGGGTCGGCCGTCCGGGGGCCGTCGACGAGGACGACGGACACCAGCCCGGGCAGGCCGGGACGGACGCGTTCGATGGTCCCGGCGAAGGCGCTGTCCGCGAACAGCACCCGCGCGCCGGAGTCCCGCAGTATGTGGTCGACCTCGGCCGAGGTCAACCGCCAGTTGACCGGTACCAGGACCGCGCCGACCTTCGCGCAGCCCAAGACGACGATGTAGTAATACTCCGACTCGCGCCCCAGGTATGCGATCCGCGTTCCGGCTTGCACGCCGGCTGTTCTCAGCGCGTGCGCGACGCGGTTGCTGGCCTCGTGCACATCGGCGTATGTGACGATGCGGCGCTCGCAGACGATCGCGGGGTGCTCCGGGCGTTCCCGCGCATGGCGCGCGGAGGTGGCAGGCAGCGTCCACTCCGGCCGTGTGGTCACCGTCGTCGGGGTGGGCATCGTCGTCTCGGCGAATGGTGCCGTGGGGGCGGGGTGTGTCGGGCTCATCGGCCTGCCTCCACCGGATGACCGCGGTCCGCCTGGGCCTGCGGGGCGAGCTGACCGTCGAGGAACTCGGCCAGGCGGGTGGGAGTGGGATGGTCGAAGGTCAGCGTCGCCGGGAGCGCGATCCGCAGCGCGGCCTCCAGAGTCTTCCTGACCTCCAGCGCCATCAGCGAGTCCAAGCCGAGCGCGACGAACTCGGCCGACGGTTCCACCTCCTCATCCTCATCGAGGTGCATGGCGGCCGCGATACTGCCGAGGACGAGCTCACCGATGGCCTCCCTGCGTCCCGCGGAGGGCTTGGCCAGCAGCGCGGTTAGGTCGTAGCCGCCACTGGCGCTCCCCGCATCCGCGCTGACTAGGCGGGAGTACAACGCGTTGGTCAGCAGGCTCTGCGCGACGTGGCGCTGCCAGTCGAACTCCCCGACGATCCGCTGGGTGACGGGGACGGGGGAGCCCAGCAGCTGCCGCAAGGTCCGCAGCGCGCGCACCGGCGAGAAGTACCGGATGCCGCTGCGCTGCAGCTCGGCGCCCAGGTTCCCGGTCAGGCGGGCCGACATGCCGACCCGTGACCACGCTCCCCAGTTGACCGTGAGCCCCGGCAGTCCTTGCCGGGCCCGCCAGGTCACCAGACCGTCCAGGAAGGCGAACCCGGCGGCGTAGTGCGCCTGGGTGGCCCCGCCGACCACCGCTGCGATGGACGAGTGGACGCAGAAGAAGTCCAGCTCCGGGTACTGGCGGCCCAGCTCGTGCAGCAGCCACCCGCCGTAGACCGACGCGCGCAACTGGTCGTCGATCATCTCCCAGGTCATGGTGGTGACGTGCGACGTGCCCGCGGACCCGGCCGCGTGCACGATGCCGCCGAGCGGGGCGCCCACCCGGGTGACCTGCTCGGCGATCCGCTGGACGTCCTGGGTCGACCCCAGGTCGGCGCGCACGATGTGGACCTCTGCCCGAGCGGACAGCTCGTCGAGGATCCCGGCTGCCTCCGTGGCCGGCTGGCCACCGCGGCTGGCCAGCACCAGCCTGGTAGCGCCCTGGTCCACCAGCATGCGAGCAGTGGCCAGACCAAGCCCGCCCAGACCACCGGTCACCAGGTAGACCCGGTCGGGCCGCACCGGGATGGCCGGGTCCGGTCTCGACGTGGGCCTGGCTGGCTCGGGCGGGGCTGGTGTCGGGGTCTTGACGGGCATGTCGTCGGTCAGGTCCGGTTCACGGTCGGCCAGCAGACGCCGGACGTAGCGCCGTCCGCCTCGGAACGCGAGCTGGAACTCGCCGGCCTCCGGTTCCCGCCAGCCAGCCAGCAGATCGGCCAAATCATGATCGTCGGTGAGGTCTACCAGCGTCGTCCGGTAACGCGGGTTCTCGTTCAGTAGGACGTGGCCGAATCCCCAGAGGGTCGCCGCGGCGAGCTGTTCACCGGTGCCGGGCTGGTCATCGGGCAGCCACTGCGCCCGCGTCGTGACCAGCCAGAGCCGCGGTGGCGGGGACGCGGCTGTCCCGGTCAGCGTCGCGACCAGTTGGAGCAGCTCACTGTAGTTGCGCTCGCACTGCGCCCGCAGCCGGTCGGCGGAGGCCACCTCCGGCTCGCCGTGCCAGTGCCAGCACACGTCGGTGACGGCGGGCCCGTCGAGTGCCGCCGCCAGGCCTTCGACGTCCGTCAGGGGCGTGACCCGGATGTCGTGCTCGGCGGCCTGGGCGACGAGCTGGTCGATTCCCCGCCGCGTGCCGGCCGCCGTGGCGTTGGGCGTGGCCGGCCGGTCCGTCGGCCAGCCACCGAGGAGCAGGACGTGGCGCGGAGCGACGACCGGAGGGCCCGCGGTGGGCGTCGGCTCGTGGACCCATTCCAGCCGGTGGGTGAACGGTGAATTGTTTTTGATCGGCCGCAGTTCGGTTCCGATCAGCTCGGCGACAGGGGTGTCACCGTCCAGCAGCACCATGTCGGCGGAGCAACCGGCCGCGTCGTCAGGAGTCAGTGAGGCCAGCACTCGCAACCGATCGGCGCGGGGCTTGCGCAGCAGCCGGACCTGCCCGAACGAGATCGGCGCCAGCACCGGCCCGTCGACGTGCAGCGCGCCGGCGATCTGCGTCATGGCCTCCACGACCTCGGGTGGCAGGTGCTCCACCGCGGTCGACGGACGGTTCGCCAGCTCCCCGATGATCATTCCGTTCGCCTGCCGGCGGACGTCGGTGACCAGGCGGAACCGCTTCCCGTAAGGTCGTCCGACCGAGGTGAGGTCGGTGTAGATGTCGTCGCCGTCGGCGCTTTCCAGGATCCCGCCGGGCCGCTCGGCCCGAGCCAGCAGGGCAGCGGCCGGCCCGGAAGGTCCTTCGGTGATCGGACCGGCCTGGTCCACGAGCGCACTGGCATGGAGCCGGGGTTCTCCGGCTGGACCGCTGACCACCTCGACGTCGAGGCAGCCGTCCGCGCGTCGGGTCAGCCGGGTACGAATGGTCACCGCCTCGTCTCGGCTGAGCGGTAGCGGCTCATGGAGACGCAGATCATGGATCGTGGCCCGAGAGTGGCCGAGTACCGCGTCTTGCAGGGCAAGGATCAGTTCGACGTACACCCCGGCCGGGACGACCGAGTTTCCGTCCGGGCCGGGATGGTCGCTGAGGTAGGCCGGCTGATCGGCCGAGTAGTCCGCAGCGAACTCGTGGGATCCGGCGGGGGCGTCGGGGCGGCGCGGTTCCTCCCGTCCGAGCAGTGGATGGTGCGAGCCTCCCTGAGGCGCCGGGGTGGCGCCGCCGGCGACGGGCAGCCAGTACCGCCGACGGTGGAACTCATAGCCCGGCAGGTCGACCCGGGGCAGCTCCTGACCACGGTGAACGCCCTGCCAGGACACCGCGACACCTGCCGTGTAAAGGTCCGTTAGCGCGCGCAGGATCGCGTCGACGTCGTCGCTGCGGCGACGCATGCTGGCCACCCACAGATGGCCGTCGCCGGGCAGGCACTGGCGGGCCAGCGCCGTCAGTGCGGCGGAGGGACCGACTTCGACGAAGATGTGCTGACCGCGCCGCTCGGCCGTCCGCAGCCCGGCCATGAACTGGACGGGTTGGGCGATATGGCGGACCCAGTAGTCGGCCGTGCCGATCTCGGCGAACCTCGCCAGACCACCGGTGACGTTGGAGATGACGGGGACGCGCGGTTCGTGAAACGAGACGTTGGCGAGGGAGGCGAGGAACTCGTCAGACACCTCGGCCATCAGCGGCGAGTGGAAGGCGTGCGAGACCGCGAGCGGATCGACCCGGACGCCGCGTTCACGAAGCCGCGCGGTCATGTCCGCCAGCTGGTCGCGCGCCCCGGAGACCACGCACTGGCCGGGCGCGTTGACCGCCGCGATCGACAGCCCCAGCCGGCCGTCGAGCAGGGGTTCCACCTGCTCGACCGGAGCGTGCACCGCGCACATGCCGCCGGGGGCGCGCACCGACTGCATGAGCCGGGAACGGGCTGCGACCAGGGCGACGGCGTCCGGAAGGTCGAATATTCCGGCCACCGCGGCGGCGGTGACCTCGCCGACGCTGTGCCCGATCAGCACGTTCGGCCGCACCCCCCAGCTCGTCCACAGCTGGGCCAGGGCGTACTCCAGGGTGAACAGCGCCGGCTGGGTGTACGCGGTCCGGTCAATCAGGTCGGCGGCGCCGTCCGCGCCCAGCAGCAGGTCGCGTACGGATTCCGGGCGGTGGCGGGCGAACAGCTCGTCGCACTCATCGACCCACCGGCGGAACTCCCCGAACCGCCGGTAGAGCCCAGCGCCCATGCCCGCGTACTGGCTTCCCTGACCGCTGAACAGAAAGCTGATCTTCCGGGGTCGGGACCTCGCGGAGGAGTTTTCGACGGACAGCGCGGAGGCGAGCAGCCGGTCCAGATCGGACCGGTTGCGGACGACGCCCGCGAGTCGATGCGGAAAGTGTGCCCGGCCGATGTTGCTCGTATAGCTGATCCGGGCAGGGTCGACATCTGGGTTGTCGGCGAGGAATCGCTGGTAACGGCTGGCCTGCCGCTGCAGCGACGCCGGATTCCTCGCCGACAGCGTGAACAGCGCCGTCAGCGACCGGTCGGGTTCTGACACCGCCGCTGGTGCGGGGTCTGCAGAAGCCGCCGTCGGATGCGGGGCCGGGGCTTTGGCCTGCTCTAGGACGGCAGCTGCGATCGTCCCGGCGAAGCCGAAGCTGTTCACCACCGCGCGCCGCGTTCCGTCCGGCCAGGGAACGCAGGTGGTCGGAACCCGCACAGGATAGCTGTCCCATGGAATCCGCGCCGACGGATGCCGGAGGTTGAGATGCGGATAGATCGTCCCGGCCTGCAGTTGCAGCACCGTCTTGATGACTCCGACAATGCCGGAAGCCGGTTCCATGTGGCCGAGATTGGTCTTCACGGAGGCGACCCAGAGCGGGGTGTCCTGGGTGTGCGAGTCGGTGAAGACATCATTGATGGCTGCCAGTTCGATGGGATCGCCGAGCGGCGTGCCCGTGCCGTGCGCCTCCACGTACTGGATGTCGCCCGGAGTGAGCCGGGCGGCCGCCAAGGCGCGTCGGATCACCAGTTCCTGAGCTGGGCCGTTCGGCACCGTTAGCCCCGCGCTGTCGCCGTCCTGCCCGATAGCGGTGCCGCGGACAACGGCGAGGATAGTGTTGCCGTCCCGCTCGGCGTCCGAGAGGCGCTTCAGGACGAGCATTCCGCAGCCTTCGGCCCGGACATATCCATCCGCCGCGTCGTCGAAGGTCTTGCACTGTCCGTCTGCGGCGAGCATCTGGCCGTGCGAGAACATCACCATGATGCGCGGATGATGTAGCGCGTTCACTCCGCCGCACAGCGCCACGTCGCATTCGCGGCGGCGCAGGCCCTCCACCGCCATGTGCAGTGCGCTCAGCGAGGACGAGCAGGCGGTGTCGACACTGACGCTGGGACCGCGCCAGCCAAGGAAGTACGACAGTCTGCCGGAGAGCGGGAATGCGGTGATCCCGGCCGCGAGATGGCCGTCGAGCGCTTCGTAGGGAAGTGAGTCGAGCTCCAGCGCGTAATCGATGGAGCTGGCTCCGATATAAACACCACCATTGCCCCTGCGCAGCGGTGTCGGATCCAGGTTGGCGTGCTCCAGTGCATGCCAGGCGGTTTCCAGCACCAGTCTCTGCTGAGGGTCGATGAACTGCGCCTCCTTAGGGCTGATGTTGAAGAAGGCGGCGTCGAACCGATCTATCTGGTCAAGGAAGCCGCCGCCGGTGGTCTGTATCTTCCCTCGTTCGTTCGGCTGGCTCGGTGTGAACGCGTCGACGTCCCACCGGTCGGTGGGCAGCGGACTGACTCCAGAGCGTCCGGCCCGTAGGAACTCCTCGAAATCCTGAGGGGAATCGGACCCGCCCGGAAAACGGACACCCATGCCCACCACGGCGATGGGCTCGTACTTCTCCAGTAGCAGCCGCGCGGTGAGGTCATCGCTCCCGTCGGGTGCGTCGTGCCTGGTGGTGTCGGGCAACTGGTGTTCGGTGCGCACGGTTTCGCGAAGCACGCCGTAAATCCCCTCTTCAGGGCCCTCGTATGCTTCAGGAGGCGGAAAGCTCCAGGGAAAGGTATTCGATTAGGCTATTCAGGGTGGCAAGATTGAGCATTGCGGTCGCGTCGATATTCACCTCCAGGGCGCTTTCGAGTTGCTGCTTTATGTCATTGAGTCGGAGGGATGTCAGTCCCAGGTCGAAGTAGCCGGCGGTAAGGTCCAGATCCTCGTCGCCGTCCATCAGGAGAGCGCTCCTGACGTATCTGACAACAAGCTCCTCAACGTCTTCGCGCTGCTCTGTGTCTGCTGGTTCGACAAAATCAGGGGCGGGCACTGGACGATACATCTCAACTCCGCCGTTCCGAGGACGGTGCACATTCTGGGCGTCTTCGCCGCGCCGTTCGGCACTAAGATACGAACAGCGACGACTGACGCCTTCCTGACAGAGTGCTGACGACCTTGAACTGTGTGCAGCTCTGCTGACACCCGACCACGGCTCCGATCGCTACGTTCAGCCCGTAGCCGGTCGCACGAATCGGCCCTCTCCGCGAGTCAGGCATCGAAGGTGGGCGCTGATGCGATGAAGCAGGCGGGTCTGCACATAGGCCGACCCTGATGTCCGATCGACATGGTTCGTACGGGCCAGTATGAGCTTCCACTACTGATGCCTGTCGGAAGGGGTCATAGGAGTGCGGATCGCCGGGACAGCATAACCCGACGAGTGTGAAGACACACTACTTCATCGATGCACCGGTGGAGGTGAAGGGCTCGGGTTGAGTGTCTCAACAGGAGGGTGTTTCCGCAAGATCGGGATCTATCAGTGGTCCGTCAGGATATCGTCAGAAGGGTAGGCCAAAGTCGTTTCTGTGCTGGGTGGGAATCCGCAAGCTGGAAAGCCTTCTCCGGAACCGTCAAGAATTCCTCCGACTCGCCCGATGCGCTTTCCCGCTCCCCCGGGGGACTCTAGAAGCGGGTCGTGCACGCACCTGCCGCATCCCGCGTTCGGGAACCGCGAGGGTGGCAGGTGGACGCGCCGCGCCGTCCCGCGGGCAGCATCTACGGATGATTCCATGATCAGGAGGCTGTTTCATGACCGACCTGGGCATCCGTGCACCCGTTGCCGTGACCGAGCAGCAGGTCTTGGCGAATCCACGAGAACGCCTGGCGCGCCTGCTCGATCCGGGCACGCTCACCGTCGTCGCGCCCAGGCCAGGCAGCCGGGTGACGGTCGCCCGCGGTCGGGTCGACGGCCTCGAAGTCCTGGCCTACTGCACCGACGCCACCGCCAAGGGCGGTGCGATGGGCGCCATTGGTGCCCGCCAGATCGCAGACGCCATCGACCTCGCCGTGGCTGAGTGCCGCCCGGTCATCGGGGTGTGGCATTCCGGGGGAGCGAACCTCAGCGACGGAGTGGAGGCCCTCGACGGCATCGGACAGATGTTCGCATCCATGATCGCGGCCTCCGGGCGGGTACCACAGGTGTCGGTCGTGGTGGGCCCGGCCGCCGGTGGCGCCGCCTACGGGCCGGCGCTCACCGATGTCGTGGTGATGGCCCCGCAGGGAAAGGTGTTCGTCACCGGTCCAGATGTGGTGCGCCAGGTCAGCGGCGAGCAGATCGACATGGAGGGCCTTGGAGGCATGGAGGCGCACGGTCGACGCTCCGGCGTCGTGCATCTCGTTGCCGCCTCGGAGGCCGATGCCTACCTGCGAGCGAGACGGATGACCACACTGCTGGCGGTGCCTGGGACAGTCGACCTCGGTGCGGATCAGACCGGGCCCGATCCCGGCCTTCTGGTCCCGGACCGGCCGCGGCGCGCCTACGACGTACGTCCCATCGTGCGCGCCATCCTCGATGGCCCGTCGGCCCCCATAAGGTCGACTGCCTGGACAGACGCAGGCGTACCGGCAAGGGATACCTACCCGCGGTGGGCTGGCGGCGACGTGGTCGAGGGTTATGACGAGCTCCAAGCGCGCTGGGCACCGAACATCGTCGTGGTGCTCGGGCGGCTGGCTGGCCGTTCCGTGGGGGTCATCGCGAACAACCCGCTGCGCAAGGGCGGCTGTCTCGACTTGCTCGCCGCGGAGAAGGCTGCACGCTTTGTTCGCATGTGCGACTCCTTTGGCATACCCTTGATCGTTTTGGTGGACGTTCCCGGATATCTGCCGGGAGTGAGTCAGGAGTGGGGTGGCGTGGTACGCCGCGGCGCGAAACTTCTGTATGCCTTTTCTGAGGCGGTCGTGCCGAGAGTAACGGTGATCCTGCGTAAGTCTTATGGTGGCGCCTACATCGCGATGAACTCCCGGGCGTTGGGCGCCATCCGAGTTCTTGCCTGGAGCCAGGCGGAGGTGGCCGTCATGAACCCGGAGGCCGCCGTGGGAATCCTGCACCGCCGCGAGCTCGCCGCTGCGGATCCTGTCGAACGGGACACGCTGCGGGCGTCCCTGGTCGAGGAGTACGTACGTACGGCCGGGGGTTTGGACAGGGCATTGTCACTGGGGGTTGTGGACCGGGTGATCAGCCCCGCGGACACCCGCCGAGAGCTCATCGCCGCCCTGGCGACGGCGCCGGAGCGCCGCGGTAGCCACGGCAACATCCCGCTGTGACCGGTTTCGGGCCGTTGGGCGCCCGGATCCGCGCGCAACCCAACCGACATCTGTCATCTGACATATCAAATGGCCAGGGTTGATATCGGACCTCTTTCACGATCTGGCGCAGATTTAGGACGCCGATTTTGCCGGGCCCTGCTGCGTTCTCTTAGCTCATTTTCCAACACCGCCAGGCCGACAGATCGAGAGGTGGACCGCATGAGTCGACGGAGATTCAAGACCGCGAGGGAAAGGTCGACGGGGTCATGACTGTGGCTTCGATGGAGGACAGCGACTCCCGCCTGTTCCGCGACGCGATGGCCTCCTTTCCGACCGGGGTCACGATCGTCACGACCGCTGACGACGCCGGCCGCTGGTGGGGTTTCACGGCGAGTTCGTTCTGCTCGGTGTCGATGGATCCGCCGCTCGTACTCGTGTGCCTCGCCACAACCGCGCAGTGCCATCCCGCCTTTGAGCGGTCCGCGCGGTTCATCGTGCACGTGATGCCCCCGGAACATGCCGGGCTGGCAGTCCGCTTCGCCACCCGAGGCGCGGACAAGTTCACAGACGCGGGATTCTGCTCCGACGAACGGGGCCTGCCAGTTCTACACCTGGCGTGCGCAATGCTTGACTGCTCCGCCCACGCGGTGCACGCCGCCGGCGACCATTCAATCATCGTGGGGCGGGTCCTCCGGACACGGCTGGGCGAGGACCGGCCCGCTGTGTACTTCCGCCGACGCTTCCATCGTGTCGGCGATGCGGTCTGAGCTTGTCGTTAATCTCGGCCGAGTACCTGCTCGTTGCCCTGTCTGTCAGAGTCCCATGAGACAGATGGATCTTTGAGACCTGTGTAGCGGTAGGGCGAGACGGGATCTTCAGA
>NZ_JALKFT010000046.1:0-27109 GCF_023242945.1 Frankia umida | reverse complement strand
TCTGAAGATCCCGTCTCGCCCTACCGCTACACAGGTCTCAAAGATCCATCTGTCTCATGGGACTCTGACAGACAGGGGCCAGGCAGTCGAGCACGACGCTGACGGGCACGCGGCTCCCTCGGATGCACGCCTGTCCGTGACCGACAGCCGGGTCGGCGACGATCAGCGCGAGGAGGTTGGCTTCCATGAACACCAGTATGCCCGCATGGCGGGTTGAGATCGGCCGATCGCGCTGGTCGCCCGGTCGCAGCGGTGACAGCCAAAGCGACAGCCGAGCAAGCGGACAACCTGGGACGACGGCGGATATCAGGGCATGAAAGTTCCGGCGCCTGCGTACTTGGCGGACATTCGCGGACGTCAGCAGAATGTCCAGATCTGACTACGGATCAGAAGGTTGGGGGTTCGATTCCCTCCGAGCGCATGTCAGGTTGAGACAGTCCAGGGCCCCGCAGTCGATCACACTGCGCGGGGCTCTGAGCTTTCCGGACCACGAGTACTGCAAGTTTGTACTGCCTGTCGCTGCCTTTGGTGGGCATCGTCGCTAGGTTGCGGAATTGTCGAGAAACTGCTGCCAGCGAGGTAGAACGGCGTGCGCGCATCCAGGGTATGGCGTCGACTGCTCGGTGTCGAGAAGGTCGTGGTGGAACGGGTCGAGTGCGACGAGGATCGGAACGCGGTCATCGCCCATCTAAGAACCCGAAAAAGCACATCAGTACGATGCTCCCGTTGTGGAACAGCATGTCCCGGTTACGACAAGGGTGTGGGACGGCGCCGCTGGCGAGCCCTGGATCCGGGTACCGTCCAGGTCTACCTCGAGGCGGATCTTCCCCGCGTGCGCTGCCCGGAGCATCATGTGGTCGTGTCCGCGGTCCCCCGGGCACGACCGGGATCGGGATTCACCCGCGATGTCGAACAGACCTGCGTCTGGCTGGTGAAACACCTGGCCAAGACGGATGTGGCCGAGCTGCTTCGGGTGGCGTTTCGCACCGTCGACGACATCACGTTGGGGATCCGGGACGGGAGTGCGATCTGGTGGAGCTGCACATGTGACGTGCTCCCGTGCTCCGCCTCGTCGAGGACGATCCTTGGCCTGCTCGGTTGCGGGATGCTTCCGATCTTTGGCGGCCCAGCGAGCCTGTGGCGGGTCCAGCGGCATCGGATCCGGGCCTGATCGGGCGGGCACATCGCCGACAGTCGAGTGGGGCGGGTCGGCTCAGCGAGTTGACCGGTGGAGATTTACCAGTCGGCGCGTAAGCATGGCGTGGCCGACGGGGACATCCGCCATGCCGTCGAGGGGTATCTCGTCGCCTACCCTCTCGACGACGGTACGGAACTCATCATCCATGCGATGCGGATGCGTCCCAAATATCGGGATCTCCTGCTGTGACCAGGGAGAACATGACGATGACCACTGACGGGCAGGAGCGCCGTCCGTACCAGTCGCGGCGTACCCGTGACCTCCGAGCTGATCGACGAACTCGCCGCCGAGGCCGAAACCGGCTATGACGTTGCCGCGCTGCGTCGGCGTGGCGGCAGGCGACCGCTCGGCTCCGCGCCCGGGGACGTCGTCCCCGTCCGGCTCGACCCAGATCTGCGCGCTGCTCTGGCCGCCCGGGCCGACGCCGACCACACCAACGCCAGCGACATCATCCGCCAGGCACTGCGCGCATGGCTCGACGTTGCGTGAACGGTCACCCGTCAGACCTGGCCGAGTCCCCGCGATGTGCGCAGAGGCCGTGGAGGATCGTCGGTCGGGGGCTGCGATCTGGGCGATCGCGCACGGACGGGGGCGGGGTAGCCGGCATCACACCGAAGGTGCTGGGGGCCGGACGGCAGATCAGTCCCTGCTGGCGGACAGCATGTAGATGTGCGCGATCCGTAGTATCCCGGGTTGGGGATGTTTTGTGCCTTGCCGAGCGCGCCCTGCTTGACCTGCGTTTTTGCTAGTTTGTGAGCTTCTGTGAGCGGCTGGGTGTGCGCGGACCGGGCCGGCGGCTCCTTCGGCGGCCAGGCGGGCCTTCTCTTGAGAACTGAGGTGTGGAGGTTCGCGGTCGTCTGGTAGGCGGCGTGGCCGAGAGTTTCCTGATCGACGTCGGGCCGGTGCGCGCCGCACGCTTCTCCGCGGCAGGGCCCGCGGTAGAGGATCAGGTGTAAGGGGCGTATGCCGGTGCTGGTAGCTGGCGTCGAGGAACGTGTCAGTCCGGGTGGGGTGCTGCGCCGCCTTTCGTCAGACACCAGCTGAACCGGCATAGTTAAGCGGCTCGCGAAATTTGATGCCACGAACAATCCGTCCGACACGCTCGAGATCAGCGTGACACCCGAAGTCCTCACCACATGGCCTTCAACCAGGATCGCGCGGAGTCACCCTCGGTAAACCATGTTGCTGGACGTGGTCAGACGATGGGAGAGGGTCAACATCGACCCGTCGTCAGAGAGGCAGCTTTCACGCGTTGCTGACAGCTCAAGGCTTTCGAAATCGCCGAGCTGAGCGGAGGAGGCCGTACGGGTGCTGTCGGCTCCCTCCGCTCAACCTGAGCGGACCGTGTTGAACGATCAGGCGTCGTTGGAGATGAGATGCGCCGGGACCTGGGTGTCAAGTTCATCCAAGGTCCAGAGGGCGTTCCGGTCGCCGTCTTTTATGATGCTTGGCCCGTCGGTCACCTCGGTCCAGCGCGTGATCGAGGATCCGCTCACCGCGAATACCTGGCCGCTGATGCCAGCGGCGGCATCGGTGCACAGCCAGGTGATCATTGGTGCGATGAGGTTCGCTGGTGGCAGATAGAATTTTCCGAATTCATCCTCGGGGACTCCCCGGGCGCGGAGGGCGTCGTCCATCTGATCCTTGTAAAGATCGAACGTGCGGGTGCCGGCGCCGGGGGCGTAACAGTTGAACGTGACACCGCTGTCGCGGTGCTGGGTTGCCAGGTCGTGGGACATGGCGATTCCACCACCGAGCACCGCGGCGCCGAGCGGGTTGGCCTGTGTGCCGCGGGCGATCTCGGAAGTGGCGAACAGCACCCGGCCCCAGCCACGCTTGAGCATCGAGGGCACCGCGGCCCGGGAGAGCCAGAACTTCTGGCCGAGATAGAGGTTCAGGAGTTTCTGCCACGAGACGTCGTCTGCTTCGATGCCCGCCAGGCTGCCAGCGACAAGTGCGCCGGCGTTGGCGATGACGATGTCGCAGGCGCCGAAGTTGTCCACGGCGGTCTGGACCGCGTTCACGCAGCCGTCGGGCGTGGCGATCGAGTCATAGTTGGCGACGGCCGTACCACCGGACGCGGTGATCTGAGCGACGGTCCCATCCGCGGCAGCGGAGCTTCTCCCCTCGCCTTCGATATCGGTGCCGAGGTCGTTCACAACGACCGATGCCCCCTCGGCTGCCAGTAAAAGCGCGACCTCCTTGCCAATGCCATTGCCACTTCCCGTGACAAGGGCCGACTTTCCTTTCAGGCGCTGAGACACTCGGTTGTTTCCTTCCGGATCGACTGTGAACGGTCGAGTCGCGCACGACGTCAGGTATGCAGCTCGAGTTGGACGCTCGTGGTATCCGCTGCACTGGGGCTGACCATGATGTCGACGAGGCCCGTCTCGACGGTACACCGCATGGGGTTGTTCGGGATCGCGCGTGCTTCTTGTCCGACCGGGAACGTGATGTAGTGGGGCTCGCCCGCTTCGAGTTCGATGCGTCTGAATCCGGCGAGTCGTAGGATCGGCTGGACGACTGTGCTCACACGCGGGTGTACGTGGAGCTGAATGACCGAAGCTGGGCATGTCGGCTGCCGGTGAGGCGGCTGCTGCGTGTTCGGTGAGCGTGGCTGCCAGCTTCAGCTGTGGGTTGGTGCCGATCCGGTTTTTCTCCCGGTGGCGTCGACATGGCAGGCATCGGGGAGCAGCTCGTCGAGCAGCTTCCCGGCGTCCGGTGGGACAGCGCGTACCGCAGGTGCCAGCGGACCGAGAGGACGATCACCTCCGCTGGAAGCCGGAACCCCGCGAACTCCGATGTCGGAACCGGTGAACAGGCACGGCGTCGACGCATCACGCGATCATGACTGATCGGCATCCGCCGAACAGCGGACTCCGCAGGCCACGGCGGCCACAGCTCGGGCCACGGCGGTAGCCACAGTCGGTCCCGCACTCCGGCGGGAGTCACTGTGGCTTGATCCGATCCTGCCCGGTGGGCGCTCGGCATCGCCACCGGACCGCCGTGGCTAGGCGTCGTTCGTCGCGCTGGTTCGTGTACTGATCCGGTAGCGATGTGGTGGCTGTCCTCGGGCGCGATGGAAGGCGCGGGAGAAGGCGTGTTCGCTGGTGTAGCCGACGGTGGTTCCGATGGTGGCGACGGACTCGTCGGTCTCGCGTAGCCGTTGGGCGGCGAGGTCCATCCGCCATCGGGTGAGGTAGGTCAGCGGGGGTTCACCGACGAGGGTGGTGAAGCGGCGGGTCAGGGTGGCTCGGGAGATGTGCACCTCTGCGGCGAGGTTCTCGATGGTCCAGGGGTGTGCCGGTGTCTCGTGGAGCAGGGCGAGTGCTCGGGCGGTGACGGGGTCGTGCAGGGCGCGCAGCCACGAGCCGTCGCCGGCCGGTCGGGCGCGCAGCCAGGAGCGGACGACATGGACGAGCAGGACGTCGACCAGGCGGGCGACGACAGCCCGTGAGCCGGGCGGAACACCGTTGAGTTCGTAGCGCAGCAGCGCGAGTGTGGCGGCGACGGCGCCGTCATCGCCGGGAACACCGGCGGGCAGGTGCAGGACCCGCGGTAGCAGGGACATGAGTGGTTGGGCGACCTCGTGGTCGTAGTCGTACGAGGCGCACAGGATGCGGCTGGCAGCGCCGATGCCGGGCAGTTCGATGACGCCGTCGTCGGTGCGCAGCCCGGTCTTCGCCGCCTGGGTGAGCGGCATGGCGGCGGTGGTGGGTCCGCTGGACAGGGTGTGGGCGAGGTTGGTCGGCAGCAGAACGACGTCGCCGGGCATCAGCCGCAGCGGGTCGGTGCCCGCGGTGCGCAGCCAGCAGGAGCCGGCGAGGATCGCGTGGAAGGTCGCGCCGGGCTGGGGGTCGACCTCGACGCCCCATGGTTCGTGCGCGACGAGCTGGGCGAGCACGGCGCCGCGGACGCGGGCGAGCTGGAGCACGTCGGTGAGCGGGTCGGCCGGAGCGTCCATTGTTCGATGCTATCGTCCACGCTGATGTTATGAGCCGATCGGATAAAGAAATGAGATTTCCAGGCATGTAAAGGCTCGGTTCGTCTTTCTATCGTGAGGTCATGTCCACATCCGAGACTGCTTCCACCTCCCTGACCGCCGCTACTGTGGCTCTGCGTTCCCAGCTGCACGAGGCGTACGGCGCCGACGCGCTGGCCCCGTTCGACAGCAACGCCGAGGCCATGGCCGCCGACGGTGTCGGTTCCACTGCCCCGTCGGTGGGAACGCCCGCGCCGCGGTTCGTGCTGCCGGACGTCCACGGCACCAGCCGGGCGCTCGATGATCTGTTGGCTTCGGGTCCGGTGGTGCTGGTGTTCTACCGTGGCGCCTGGTGCCCGTACTGCAATCTGCAGCTGCACGCCTTCCAGGGATCGCTCGGCGAGATCGAGGCGACCGGCGCGACCCTGGTCGCGGTGTCACCGCAGACGCCGGACAACTCACTGTCGTTCGCGGAGAAGGAAGGACTTGGTTTCACGGTTCTCAGCGATCTCCACAACCGGGTGGCGCGTGACTACGGCCTGGTCTTCCGGCAGGACGACGTCCCGACCGCCGTGCAGAAGGGGATCGGCACCGACCTGGCGGAGTTCAACGGTGACGACAGCTACGAACTCCCCGTCGCCACCACCTTCGTGATCGACACCGACGGGGTGATCCGGTTCCGCTCGGTCTCCGCCGACTACCGCTGGCGGGTCGGCCCCGAGGAGGTCCTCGCCGCGCTGCACGGACTGCGGTGACGGCCGGCGCCGGCGCGGCATCCGGGGCCGCGCCGGCGCTGCCGCGTCCCGGTGCACAGCGGTGGTGACGAACAGGGCAGCGGTCGCCGACGCGGTGGCCGTCAGGAACCAGCCGGCCTGACGAACCCCGTGCGCATGGGCGAACCAGCCGAAGGCGAGCGAGAACGGCAGGAACAGCAGCCAGGACAGCGTGCCGGCCCCCGAGGACACGCCGGCGCGGATGGTCGAGGGCACGGCGTCGTGCAGCAGCTTGCCCGCCCGGATACCGATGATCGCCAGGAGCAGGGTCAGGATCGTCTGGGCGGCGATCACGGCCGCGAGTGAGCGGGTCAGCGTCAGGGCGAGCGTGGCGGCCGGTGCGGCGAGTGCGAGGACGGCGACGACCACGCGGTTGTCGAGGTTCAACCTGCCGGCCAGGAAACCACCGATGCCGAGCATGGAGACCACCGTCGCCCAGTACGGGCCGAACAGCGCCGCGGGCGCGGCCAGGGCGACCAGCCAGAGCGGTCCGAACTCGAACACGGCCTGGGCGAGCATCGCGGTCAGCGCCGCCAGCAGCAGCGTCTGACGTACGGCCGGCAGCCGGATCATCGTGCGGTAGGTGACGGCCACCTGCCCGCGCAGGGTGACCGGCTCCGCGGGCAGGTGCAGCCGCGGCTCGGTGAACCGTCCGAACGCCACGGCCGAGGCGGCCACGAACGGCAGGGTGGCGAAGTACGTCACCCGCGGGGAGGTCCAGCCGGCGATGGCCCCGCCGGCCAGGGCGCTCACGACGAGCACACCGCTCTCGACCATGTTCACCCGGCCGATCCACGTCTCGTACTGCTCGCTCGACCCGGTCTCCGCCAGGACGACGTCGTACACGATGCTGTCGATGGTTCCGGAGCTGAGCGCGAAGTAGACACCCAGGATCAGAGCCGCGGCGATGTAGGTCGGCACGTCGTGGCTCAGACCGCCGAGCACCGTGCTCACCAGCAGCGCGACGTTGGCGCACACCATCAGCCCGCTGCGGCTCCACCGGTCGGCGAGAACCCCCGACGGAACCTCCAGCAGCGGGACGACCGCGGCGTACGCGGCCGCCATGACCGCGACCGTGCGCGGGGTGAACCCGATCTGCGTCATGAAGAGCTTCTCGACCGGGACCCACAGGACCATGCTGGAAAGCCCGACCGCGACCTGCAGTGGCAGCAGCCGCCGGGCCAGCCGGCGCCGCGTGCCCGCGGGCGCGCTCGCCTCATCGAGCGTCGTCGCGACCGCGGTCGCCTTCACCGATGCCACCCGGGTCTCCCGCCCTCCACGTGCTTCTGGTGTCACCACCGAAGTCACCGGGTAGGGGGCATCCGTTACACCGGGCCTGGTTCTGGCGACGCGGTCAGGGAGAAGCCGGCATGTTCAGGGCAGCGGGTGGGGCAGCGTCATGGCGTCCAGGGAGTGTCGGCACGCGCAGGACGGCTCGGTCGGAAGCTCCGCCAGCGCATGGCGCAGAAGGTTTCGCAGCATGCCGACGGAGCGGGCGAAGACCTCGAAGACCTCGGCCTGGGTGACCGCGGAGGCGATGCCGGAACCCGCGTCGTGGTCGGTGACGATCGCGATCGGGGTGTAACAGAGCGCGAGCTCACGGGCCAGGACCGCCTCCGGGTGGCCGGTCATGTTGACCAGTGACCAGCCCTGGGCGGCGAAGAAACGGGACTCCGCCCGGGTGGAGAAGCGGGGGCCCGGTATGACGACCATGGTCGCACCGTCGACGATGTCCAGGCCGAGTTCGGTTCCGGTGCGCAGCGCCACCGCGCGTCCGATCGGACAGTAGGGGTCGGCGAAGGACACGTGCACGGCACCGGAGTCGTAGAAGGTCGTCTCGCGTCCGGACGTGCGGTCGACCAGCTGGTCGGGCAGGACGAACGTGCCCGGGCCGAGTTCGGGGCGCAGCGCCCCCACCGCGGCCGGCGCGAGGATCTGGCGAACGCCGAGGCTGCGCAGCGCCCAGATGTTCGCCCGGTAGTTCACCCGGTGGGCCGGGAAGCGGTGGTCACGGCCGTGCCGGGCGAGAAACGCGACGCCCCGGCCGGCCAGGCTGCCTACGGCGATCCGGTCGCTCGGCTCCCCGTAGGGGGTGTCCACCTGGATCTCGGCCGCGTCGTCGAGGAACGAGTACAGGCCCGTTCCACCGATCACCGCGATCTCGGCCTTCGTCATCGTCGACTCCTACGTGTCCTGGCTGCTGGGTGTCCTGGGCTGCCCGCGTGCGCCAAGGGCGGTCGGTCCGGATCGCCGTTCAGGCGCGCAGTGGGGCGTGGGCGAACTCGGCGATGCCGGGGCCGAAGCCGACGGTGGCCGTGTAGCCGAGTGCCTGGCCGGCGCGGGCCGACGAGGCGAACACATGCCGGACGTCACCGGCGCGGAACTCGCCGGTGATCCTCGGCGGCTGCGCGCCGAAGGCGGTGCACAGCGCCCGCGCCATCTCACCGACGCTGTGTGGACGGCCGCTGCCGATGTTGAAGGCGCTCAGCCGGCGGGCCGGTGCCTCAGGCCAGCGCAGGGCGAGCAGGTTGGCCCGGGCCACGTCGGTGACGTGCACGAAGTCGCGTAGCTGGCCGCCGTCCTCGAACACGGCCGGGCGCCCACCGCGTTCCAGGGCGCTGCGGAACAGGGACGCGACACCGGCGTACGGGGTGTCGCGTGGCATGCGTGGTCCGTAGACGTTGTGGTAGCGCAGGGCGATGACGGTGCCGCCGCTGGCCGCCGCCCAGGCCGCCGCGAGATTCTCCTGCGCGAGCTTGGTGGCGGCGTACACCGACCGGGGGTCCATCGGCGCGTCCTCGGTGACGGGCCGCGGCTCGACGGGCTGTCCACAGGTCGGGCAGCGCGGGTCGAACCGGCCGGCGGCGAGGTCGGGTTCCTGCCGGGGCCGCGGGCGGACCGGGCCGTGCGCCGGGCACCGGTAGGCGCCCTCGCCGTAGACGACCATCGAGCTGGCCAGTACCAGCCGGTGCAGGCCGGCGCGGGCCATCTCGGCCAGCAGGACGGCCGTGCCGAGATCGTTGTGCGCGACGTAGGCGGGGAGATCGGCCAGGTCGACACCCATGCCGACCATCGCCGCCTGGTGGCAGACCGCGTCCACACCGTCCAGTGCGGCCCGGACGGTCTCCGCGTCACGCACGTCACCGACCTGGAGCTGGGCCCGGGGATCAAGGCCAGCGAGGCCGGCGAGGCTGGCGAGGTCGGCGTCGGAGGTACCGGAGGTATCGGACCCGGGGGCTTCGGGGCCGCGAGCGCGGCGGTGCACGTCGGGTAGCAGCGCGTCCAGGACACGTACCTGAATACCGGCGGCGAGCAGAACGTCGACGACGTGGGAACCGATGAATCCGGCGCCGCCGGTGACAAGGACCCGCATGCCACCGACGCTAACTGTCAGTGTGCGGACCGGATCTTACGAAGCGCTGACATCGCGGCGCCCCGGGACCGGGTGGTGCGCCCGCCGGGCGGGACAGCCGGCCGATCAGCTCGCCACGGGCAGGTTGACCACGAACCGGCAGCCGCCGCGCACGTTGTGCACGCTGACCTCGCCGCCATGCGCCTCCGTGAGGGCGCGGACGATGGCCAGCCCCAGGCCCGCACCAGCCCGGTCGCGGTCCTCGGACGGGGACCGGGCGCTCTCACCGCGATACCCGGCGTCGAACAGCCGCCCGAGATCATCGGGTGGGATCCCGCCGCAGCCGTCGCGGACGGCGAGTTCGGCCCGCCCGTTCGCCACCGACGCCGAGACGGCGACGGTCCCGTCGCTGGGGGTGTGCCTGATCGCGTTGGCGATCAGGTTCGTCAGCACGCGCTGGAACTCGACCACGTCCACGTCGACACGGTCGAGTTCGTCCACGTCGCCGGTGAGCCGGACACCTTTCGCCCGTGCGATCGGATCGGCCGTGCCGATCGCCTCGGCGACCAGATCGGCCACCCGGACCTTCTCCACCGCGAGGGCGATCACGCCGGCCTGCAGCTGGGAAAGCTCGAACAGCTCGTCGAGCAGCACGGTCAGGCGTTCGCTGCCGCGCACCATCGTGCGGTGGTAGGCGGCGATGACCGCCGGGTCGTCGACGACACCGTCGTCCAGCGCCTCCGCGACGGCGCGAATCCCGGCGACCGGGGTGCGCAGGTCGTGACTGACCCAGGCGACGAGTTCACGCCGGCTCGCCTCCAGCGCCCGTTCCCGTTCGGCCGCCGCCAGCAGCCGGCGATGGGAGTCGTCGAGCGCACGGGCGATCACCGCCAGCTCCGCGCTGGGCGGCTCACGGTCGGTCGGACGGTAGCCGGGGCCGCCGAGCTGGCCCGCGGCGGCGGCCAGGACGTGGGAGACACGGGCGACGGACAGGCCCAGCCACAGTGTCATGGCCGCGGTCACACTCCCGGACACGGCGACCACCAGGAGCACGACGTGCAGGTCATGCTGGGACAGGAACATCACTTTGGCCGTGACCGCGACACCGGCCGCCATGCCACCCACCGCGACGGCGACGATGGCCGCCGCCCAGACCCGCAGGGACGCCCGCCGCAGGCGGTGCAGCACCGGGGCCGCGAGCAGCGGGGCGGCCAGGGAGCAGCCGAGCGCGATCGCGCAGATCTGCAGGTCCGGTTCCACCGGTCAGCCCGCTTCCACGGGTTCATCCGACGGAACGGATGTGGCAGTGACCTCCTGAGCAGGTAGATCACATCGGTAGCCGACGCCCCAGACGGTGGTCAGCACGGTGGGAGATTTCGGATCGTCCTCGATCTTCTCCCGCAGCCGGCGGATGTGCACCGTGACGGTGGAGCTGTCCCCGTAGGTCCAGCCCCAGACCCGTTCGAGCAGCGTCGCCCGGGAGAACGCCACCCCGGGATGGCGCAGCAGGAAGGCGAGCAGATCGAACTCGCGGATCGTCAGGGACAGGTCGTGGCCGTCCCGGATGACGGTGCGCGCGGCCAGATCGACGGCGAGCCGGCCCGCCCGCAGCAGGGGGCGGCCGACCGGGCCGGGTGGCGGTTCCTGGGTGCGGCGCAGCACCGAACGCACCCGCAGGACGAGTTCGCGGGGGGAGAACGGTTTGGTCACATAGTCGTCGGCGCCTGTCTCCAGCCCGAGGATCCGGTCCGACTCGGCGCCGAGGGCGGTGAGCATCACCACGGGCACCGGGCCCAGTTCGCGCAGCCGTCGACAGACCTCCAGACCCGGCAGGCCCGGCAACATCAGATCGAGGACGACCAGGTCGGGCGGGGTTCGTTCGGCGGCGGTGAGCGCACCCGGGCCGTCGACGGCCCGGTCGACCTCGAACCCGGCCCGGAGCAGGTAACGGCTGACGACATCGGCGACGGTGATGTCGTCATCGACGAGCAGGACACGGGCCACCGTCTCACCGTAGGCGCTGTGGGAGATCCTCCGTGGAGGAGACGGGTGCCCGTTCGGGATTCGTAATCTTCTCCGCCGGTCGCTCGGATGACGGGCTCGGCGCCCGCGGCAGGCATCCCCGTTCCGTAAGAATTCCGGTCACCAACCGTGGCTAGCGTGCCGCGCATGCCCATCGTGAACACCGCCAGGGACCCGGCCAACCTGGCCGACCCGGCCGATCTGGCCGACCCGGCCGACCTACCGGGCGGGATCGACGTCGTCCTGCCCTGTCTGAACGAGGCGAGCGCACTGCCCTGGGTGCTCTCCCGGATGCCGGTCGGCTATCACCCGATCGTCGCCGACAACGGTTCCACCGACGGGTCGGCCCAGCTGGCTCGCGCGCTCGGCGCCGAGGTGGTGACGGTGACCGAACGCGGCTATGGCGCGGCGGTCCACGCGGGCCTGCTCGCGGCGCGCGCGCCGGTGGTGTGCTGCTGCGACACCGACGCCTCGCTGGACCCGGCCGAACTGCCCGGACTGGTCGCGACGGTGACCGCCGGCCATGCCGACCTGGTGCTGGGCCGGCGGCGTCCGGTGACATCGGCCGCCTGGCCGGTGCACGCCCGGGTGGGCAACGCGGTGGTGGCGGCCGCCGTGCGCCGCCGGTGTGGGACGGGCGTGCGTGACCTCGGGCCGATGCGCGTCGCCCGGCGCACCGACCTGCTGGACCTCGGGATCACCGACCGCCGGTTCGGCTACCCGTTGGAACTGGTCGTCCGGGCTGCCGCCGGGGGCTGGCGGATCACCGAGACGGACGTCCGCTACCACCCGCGGACGGGCCGGTCGAAGGTCACCGGTACCGCGCTGGGCACCGCCCGCGCCGTGCGGGACATGACAGCGATCCTGCGACGCCTGCCATGACCATGACGCGACCCCCAGGCCGTGCGGGGACCCGCCATCTGCCGGCAGCCGCCGACCGGTCGCCGAACCCGCTCGGCCCACCCACACTGATCGTGATCGCCAAGGAACCGCTGCCCGGCCGGGTCAAGACCCGGCTGACACCGCCCTACACACCGCGGGAGGCGGCCCGGTTCGCCGCGGCGGCGCTCGCGGACACCCTGGACGCGGTGGCGTCCGCGAGCCGGACGCTGGGGGTCCGGCCCCTGGTCGTCCTCGACGGCCATCCGGGCCACTGGCTGCCCCGGGAGTTCGCCCTGCGTGCCCAGGTCGACGGTCCGCTCGACGTCCGCCTCGCCGCCGCCTTCGACGCGGTCCGCGGCCAGCCGGCACTCCTGGTCGGGATGGACACCCCACAGATCACCCCGGCCGGGCTGCTCCGGGCCGCGGCGCGGCTGCGCCGGGACACCGACGCCGCGTTCGGCCGGGCACAGGACGGCGGATGGTGGCTGCTCGGTCTCGGCGCCGCGGACGGCGACCTGGTGCGCGGGGTGCCGACCTCCCAGCCCGACACCGGCGCCCGCCAGCACACCCGGCTGCGCGACGCCGGCCTGCGGGTGGTCGATCTGCCGGTGCTGCGTGACGTCGACACGGCCGCCGACATCGCACCGGTGGCGACCCTCGTCCCCCGCGGCCGGTTCGCGGCCGTCGCCGCCGATCTGCGCTCGCGGTCATGTGACCCGGCCGGCGCACGGGAGACCGCGTGACGGCCCCGGCCGTGGAGCCGGCGACGGGCGGCGTGCCAGCGGGACACCTGTACGAGCTGGCCCTGCGGGTGCCCGCCGCCCGGCTGTGGGCCCGCGGCCCCGACGGTCGCCGGCCGGTTCCCGTCGACCTGTGGCGGGGGGAACCGGTACCGGGCGACGAGGTGCTGCTGTGCGCCTGCCAGGGACCGACGCTCGACGTCGGCTGCGGCCCGGGACGGCTGGCCGCCGCGCTGACCCGCCGCGGCGTCCCCGCTCTCGGGATCGACATCACCGCGGGTGCGGTGACGCTGGCCCGGCGGGCCGGGGCGAGGGCGCTGCGCCTGGACGTGTTCGGTCCGGTCCCGGACACGGGGCGCTGGCAGGAGATCATCCTGGCGGACGGGAACATCGGTATCGGCGGCGATCCGGGCCGGCTGCTGCGCCGCGCACGGGCCCTGCTGGCCGGACGTGGGCGGATCCTCGCCGAGGTGGAGGGCCCGGGCCGGCCGACCCGGGTCTATCCCGCCAGGCTGGAGGTCGCGGGCCTGACCAGCGCGCCGTTTCGCTGGGCCACGGTGGGTGTGGACGGCATCGGGCCGCTCGGCGCGTCCGTGGGGTTGCGCGTCACCGCGGTGACCGCCCGGGCCGGCCGGTACTTCGCCGTGCTCGAACCGCGCGCCGGAGCATGACCGCCGCGGCGACAGTCCAGATCGCTGCCAGCACGATCAGCAGGTTGCGCCCGTAGGGCAGCGGATCGACCGACGGGTTCGCCGGATGACCGACCCGGCCGGACCACAACGGAAAACTGACCAGCGCGACCGAGGCGGAGACGAACGACGCGACCTGGATCACCGCCCGGTAGGGGTGCGCGACGATCCGGCTCAGGATGACGCCGAGCACGGCGGCGGCCGGTGCCACGATCACGTCGTGCCCGAGCAGTCCCCCCAGCAGCCAGCGCAGCGTGTGCACCGGATGGGTGGCCCGGGGATGCGCCATCAGGCCGGCGATCCCGTATCCGGCCACGGCCACACCGGCAGCGGCCGCGACGGCCCGGACCGCGGTGCCGGCCCGGACCGCGGTGACGACCCGGGCGAACGCGTGGGGCTGGGCAGGATCGTGCCGGTCGACGAGGCCCGGCGGATCGGAGCTGTCGGCGCCCGGCGGGCGGTCCGTGGGCTGCGGGCCGGTCACACCATCACCACCCGGTGCACCCATTTGGTCTGCAGGACACCCGGCCGGTTCGGCGCGATGAGACGGGCCGGGTAGCCGTGGTCGAGGGCGAGTACCGCACCGCCGAGCCGGGTGGCGATCAGCGTCGCCGGATCCCGGGCGTGCGGGGGATCGACCACGCTGGTCCGGTAGCCGCCGCGGCGTTCCAGCGATTCCACCCGCACGCTCGCGTGCGCCGGTACGTCGGCCCGGTCGAGCAGGTCGGCCAGGCGCACCCCGGTCCAGGTGGCGTCCGCCGCCCAGCCCTCGACGCAGGTGATCGGCAGCCGCACGGTGACCAGGCTCCGCGCGTACAGCTCGTCCAGCGACAGCGAGAACGGCCGGGGACCCACGATGTCCAGCTGGTAGCCGCGGTCCCGGGCGATGACGACGACCCCGGCGGCCAGGGCCGTGCGGTTCACCGGCAGGCCCTGCGGACCGACGCCGGGTTTGCGGGGTGCCAGCAGCACGGTGTCCCCGAGGCCCGGCACGAACTGCCCAGCGGTCGTCACCGTGACCACCCCGGCGGCGGCGCCCACCGCGAGGCCGAACCCGCGTCGGGACAGTCCGTCGTCCGCCGGTTCGGGCTGACTGATCCGATCGCTCAGGTGCGTTCGGGCCGCCCGGTCCCGGCCGACGTTGGCCCGCACGATGGTGATCTTCGCGGTGATGTGCACGATCAGGGCGCCGATGGTGATCCAGGCGACCCAGTAGTGCGTGACGGTGAAGAAGAACCGGAACGGATACCACTGGGCGATGTTGGCGATCCCGGTCGCCAGCTGGAAGATCGCTCCGGCGATCAGCGGGATGATGGAGATCCGCTCGGCGGCGTGCGCGACGCCGCGCACCGGCGGCCATTCCCACAGCCGCGGATACACCGTCCACAGCTTCGCCAGCAGCAGCGGCACGCTCACCAGCCCGCTGGTCACATGCAGCCCCTGGGTGAACCGGTAGAACCAGACCGGCCGGGACGGCCACGAGAACCCGTCCGGGGGGTGCTGCATGAAATGCGAGACGAGCCCCGTGCCGAACGCCGTGCCGAACGCGACGCCGAGCCAGATGCCGAGCAGCGACGCCATCCGCGGATCGTGCAGACGGCTGGTGAACGCCGCTGGACGCACCGGCCCGCGGCGCGGCCATCGCAACCGTGCCGGCCACCCGGGGGATGCCAGCCGTCGTCGCGGAGACGCCGGATATCGCGGATGTCGCGGATGTGCCGGCCGCCGTCGGTCGCGCAGGTCCATGCCCGGACGGTAAGGGGGTCGATCTTCCGAAATCCCTGATCGTTTCCTTACGATCCGCGGATACCGCGCCGGCCCGACGTACACCGCCGATCCGGCGCGGCAGGCTCGGTCCGTGGCCGTCCCGTCGATCCTGCGCAAGCACGACCCAACCCCGCCGCCGCGTGATCCGACGCCGCGGCCCGGCGAGGCGTCCCGCGGCGAGCGCCGCCCGTCGACACCCGGCCGGGGCCGGATCACCGGACGGCACTGGCTGATCTGCGCCGGGATGCTGCTGGCGGGCGCCCTGGCACTCGAAGCGGCGACGATCACCCGGCCGGGCCCGTTGCCGGGTGGTCCGGCCGTGCTCTACCTGGTTCTCGGCTGGTGGGCCGTGGCCATGCTCGCGGTGGCCGTGCTGGTGCGGGTGGCGCCGCGGCGCGGCGTGCTCCTGCTGCTGATGGCCGGGGCGGTGGCGGTCCACGTCCTGGTCCTCGCCTTCGCCTCGGGGCCGAGGATGAGCGACGACCTGTACCGCTACGCCTGGGACGGCAAGGTGTCCAGCGCCGGTATCGACCCGTACCGCTACCCGACCGACTCCCGTGCGCTGGCGCCACTGCGGGACCGCTGGCTGTGGCCCGACCCGGCCGGCTGCGCCCGGCTGGGCCACCGGCCCGGCTGCACGAGGATCAACTATCCGACGGCGCACACCATCTACCCGCCGGTCGCGCAGGCCTACTTCACCGCCGTGCACTACCTGCCCGGCCCGCCACGCGAGCACCGTCTGCAGCTCTACGCGGCGGTGCTGTCGCTGTCGACGACCCTGCTGCTGATCCGGGTGCTGCCCCGGTTCGGCCGTCATCCGGGTCTCGCCGTCGCCTACGCCTGGGGGCCGTCCGCCGGCCTCGACGTCGGGATGGACGCGCACGTCGACATCCTCGCCGTCCTCGCCGCCACCGCCGCACTGGCGCTGCTGCGCCAGCCCCGGCAGGCACCACCAGCCACACCCACCACCCGCTCCGCCCCACACGCGGCCGCCGCCGCGCACCCTCATCCGACCGGACGTGACCCGGACGGGGGATCGCAGCACGGCGGCTTCTGGACGGCCCGCCGGCGTCGTCACCTCATGCCGCTGGCGGCGGGCGCGCTGCTGGGAGCCGCCGTGGCGGTCAAGCTCTATCCCGCGTTGCTGATCCCCGCCGCCGCGCGGCGGCGAGCCGTCGTCGCCATCGCCGCGGCCGGGGTCGTGGTCCTGTCCTACCTGCCGCACGTCGCGGTGGTCGGCACCGCGGTCGTGGGCTTCCTACCCCGGTACCTGACCGTGGAGGGCTACAACGAAGGGCACCGGTTCCTGCTGCTCGGCCTGCTCGGCCTGACCGGGACGGCGGCGAAGACCGTGGCCGTGGCGGCGGTCGGGTCCGTGGCGCTCGTCGTCTGGCGCACCGATCCGGCCGGGGTCCCGGTCGAACGGGCGGCCCTGTGGGTGCTGGGCACCGCGTTCCTCGTCGCCACGCCGGCCCAGCCCTGGTACTCGATCCTGCTGGTGGTCCTCGCCGTCCTCGCCGGACGCCTGGAGTGGATCGCGGTCGCCGTCGGCCCCTACGTCCTGTACATGGCGCTGTTTCGGGACCTCGCCGTCGCCGACGTGTACGCCCGCCCCGGCGGCTACGTCCTCGGCGCTGTGGTCGTCGCGCTTGTCGCGCTGTTTCGCCAGACGGGGTCGAAACGCCGCGCCCGGGGGGCGGGCCGCCGGCATCACACCGAAGACGGCGGGTAGCGCGGATACCAGTCGAGTCGATCTCAGCGGTCGGCGCCGGCCAGGTCGGCGGCGGGTTCGGCGGCGGGCGGGGGAATCCATGCGAACGGCGGCTGGCCCGGGTGCAGGCCTCCTTCCACCTCGAGGGCGCGCAGTTCGGCCTCGAACAGCGCGGGCAGGTGCGAGCCGCCCTGGACGGCCCCGTCCAGCGTGAATCCGATGGCCGCCTGCCCATCGAGTCCACCGAGCATGACCGCCATGCGCTGACCGCCGGGCAGCGGCGGAATCGGCACCGCCGCGGTGACCGGGCGGCCGAGGACGTCCAGCGGCCCGCTCAGACCGTGTGGATTCGACGCGGTCAGCGCGAAGACCCGCGACATCATGTCGGCGGCCATCACGGTCGGCCGAAGCGGATTCGGAACCGTCCAGAGAAAAAGGCGTTCGGCGACGCCCGGTGTGCCGACCCTCTTGTGTCGCGAGGTCTGCCGATGGATCGCCTCGACCCGCCGGCGCACCGAGACCTCACCGTAGGGCAGCGCGATCCGGACAGAGGTCAGATAGTTGCCCACACGGATCTGTTCGGTCGTCCGGCGTGTGCTGACCGGCATCGCGGCATGCACCCGTTCCCGCCGCCGGCTGACATGCTCGGTGTTCACGTTTGACCAGGCGCGAAGGGTACCGGTGAGCGCGGCCAGGAAGATGTCGTTCACCGGCACCTGGAACGCGCGGCCGATGGCTCGCAACCTGGCCAGGTCGACCTTCAGCCAGGTGTGCTGGGGGTGCCCGACCAGCGCCTGTTCGAACGGGCCGATCGTGGCTGTCCGCGTGCACCAGCTCAACATGTGCGCGGTCGCATGGCCAAGGGCCCGTGGGTCGGACCGGCGGGCCGATGCTGACCGAAGCGGAGCGTGGGTCGCCCCGGGGCCCGGATGGCCGAACAGCCTCTCCAGCAGCAGGTTCTGCCCCAGACCGTCCATCCACACATGACTGGAGCGAAACAACAGGGAGAAGCCGTCCGGGCGGTGCCCGTGCAGCAGCCAGAGCTGCCAGGGAGGCAGGTCCGCGGGGAACGCGGATGTGGACAGTCGCTGCACCGCGACGCGTAGTCCCGCCGTGTCCGCCCCGGTCGGGAGCTGACAGGAATGAACGTGCCGGGCGGCGTCGAAGGCGTTGTCCGTGACCCAGCACGGGCGCCTTCGCCGGGCCGCGAGCATACGCTGGGTCAGCGGGAGGCAGCCGCGGGCCCGATCGGCGACCAGTTCACGCAGCGCCTCGAGGTCGGGTACGGACCCGTGGACATCCAACAGGCAGCCCACCGCGAACGGCGTCGTCGGAAACGCGCGCTGGTACCCGAGAAGAAGCGTGTCCATGGGCGTGAACGGCTGCCCGGGGAAATCCGCGTCATCAGGCTGGCGCTTCGCGGTCGCCCGCGACAGCCATCCCGCGGCGTTGTTTCCGGTCGCCTGGTTCCTGCCGGTCTGTCGGCGCGTCGTGGCTGGCCCGCGGTGCGGCACCTGCCGGGAAACGCGGCCTGTCACCTGGGGCCGGCCAGCTCGGAACCGGGGGATCGCCGATCTTTTGTCATGTCCAGCTCCTGCGTTGACAGTGAACCCCGGCTGCGCCAGAAAACGCCTGTGACAAGAAGGTGTGCGTCGCGCGGAAGATCGATCCATTCAAGGCGGGTAAATATACCCGGAGGCATGGTGGTCGCGTCGGGACGACACGGGTCGGCCGGTGAGATGTCTCGCGGTTGACGGCGAGTTGGGATGGCCCATTTCGTGGCGGCCGGCGGAAGAGAGTGGACTGACGGATGTGGTGTATGAAGAGAAGTAATAGGCCGATTTGCCGATGTGCCGATGTGCTGATTGTTGCTGAGAGTGACTGACATACGCTCCTTCGGGAACCGGTGAAACACCCGAGAAGGAGAACGCGATGGCTGTGCGCCGACGGTGCGAGGCCGATTCGTTCGGCGGGGAACCGATGGCGGCGAGTCCGGATCCGTCGGGCTCGAGGGTGCTGGGAGCTCAGCCGGTACGTTCGTTGACGCCCACCCGCGGTAACGGGGGGCTGCTTCAGGTGGTGGGGTGCCAGCGGGTGATGACGTCGAGGGTGGGGGCGGTCGCGGTGCCGCGTGGTTCGGCGACGAGGCCGGCGGACTCGGCCACCTCGGCGACATCGTCGATGGTCTTCACCGGGCGTCCTGCGGTGTCGGCGAGCAGGAGCGCGCGGGTCAGCAGGCCCTTCGTCTGTTTCGCCTGGTAGCTGAGGGGGCGGCGGACCCAGCGTCCGTCGACGAGTCTCTCGGTCAGGGCACGTACCGGCAGGGCGTTGGCGCGCGCCGGTCCGGTGAGGGAGGGCACGGTCGCGTAGTCCGACGAGCGCAGGTCCACGACGAGGTGCTCACCGATGTCGTCCGGGGCGCCGGTGAGCAGGTCGGGCAGGGCTGAGGCGAGCCGGGCGCGCCAGAAGGCCGCGAGGACGGTCGATACGCCGCGGCCGCCGAGGCCGGGGATCGCCGCGGTCATGGCGACCCGGTGGTCGGGCACCGGCTCGGCCGCGCCGAGCAGGCCGAACGCCCCGTGGGAGACGAACAGGGTGTGGCTGGCCGCGGCTCGTGCGGGGGCTGGCAGGCTCGCCGGGTCCAGTGCCTGGTAGAGGATGCCGACGAACCGGTCGAGCGCGGGCATCGTCGGTGCGTCCAGCATCGCGGTGTTGGCGGCCAGGTCGGCCTGCGCGCGGGAGGCCGGTAGCCGCAGCGCGGCGATCGCCGCGTTCGGTTTGGACCGGCAGAACGCGGTGACCGCCCGGACGACCTCGGCGCGGGCGTCCGCGAGCGGGCCGGCACCGAAGCCGGCCGTGCGCAGCGACGGCCCGTCGCCACCGGTGGCCTTCGCCTCGCTCGGCGGTAGCAGGACCCGCACTCCTCCGACCTCATCTCACGATCTCGACATCCGGCGTTCTGTGCTGCCAGGCTACGGCGGCATCGGAGGGCGTCGGCGAGTTGATGAGTCGTCCTCGTGGACCGGCTCAGGTGGAGCCGGCTACCGCGGGCGGAAGGTGCGGGTCGTCGATCGGTAGGTCGGCGACCGGTTCTTCGAGATGGTCCAGGTCGCGCGTGCCTCCCGCGCGCTCGTCGATGTTGAGATGTGACGGACAGTGACGTGCTCGCGGTAGGCTGCCGGGCGTGAAGACGAGATCCCTGGGGCCGTTCACCGTTTCCGCGATCGGCCTCGGTGCGATGCCGTTCTCCATGAACGAGGACCGGAGCTGATCGCGTTCCTGCCGTGGAGCCCGCTCGGTGGTACCGGTGGTGGCGCGCGGACCATCGGAGAGCGCTTCGACGTCTTCGCGCGGATCGGCGCCGCGCACGACGTCAGCCCGCAGCGGGTGGTGCTGGCGTGGGAGCTCTCGCTCGGCGACCACGTCATCCCGATCCCCGGGGCCCGCCGGCCGGAGTCGATCGTCGACTCCGCCGCGGCCGCCGATCTCGAGCTCAGCGCCGAGGAACTGGCTCGCTGCTCCACGGCCGTCGGTCCGTCGATCATCCAGTAGCCGTTCGGAGTCGATCCCCGTCGAGGCTCCGCTTCGTGATCGTGTCGATCGCGCGGTCCGGCGGCGCGGCGCGCACCCAGGTCTCGGCGGGTTCGGGTACGGACGGGTTCGGGTACGGACGGGGACGCCGACACGCGCCGCAGGCAGGCACCCCTCGACGTACGTGCAACCACATTCGGTCGCGCTGGAACTGGCAGCGACGGTTTGGGGTAGCGCGGACAACCCCGTCGGGGAGAACTCCCCGGGAAGTGTCAGTGAGAACGTCGATGCCCCGCGAGGAGACGGTTCTCCGGGGTGGGCGCACCAGACCATCCTCTGGTCGAACTTCGTTGACCAGGATGTTCGCGGCTTTGGCTTGACAGAAAGTACCTGGTCAGGGTGGAGGCGTATCGCCCGAACGTATGGTGTGGCTATGATGGCCGTGGCGGATGAATCGACTCAGGGGGATTGGAATCGATGGCTCGGGTTGTCTCCACCGACACGGCACGTGACGCGATCGGGCGTATGCAGCAGATCATCAACTCCGGGCTCATTCAGGAGATCCAGAACCTGAAGAACGAGGGTCAGCTGTTGAGCGACCCGAACAACTGGGATGGCGGCCTTGCCGTGCAGTTCCGCACCGACATCTGGCCGCAGACCAGAACGGCGCTCGACAACGCGGTCACCCAGCTCGGCCAGTTGCAGCAGAAGATCAGTCAGATCAACACCGACATCATGACCGCGGGCGGCAACTGAGCCGGGTGCCCGGTGGCTGCCCACGCCGCGCCGCGGCACCGCGTGGTGCTCTGCGCCGCAGCGCTTCCCGGTCGGCAGTCGAGGCAGGCTGTCCGGCCGGTGTCGGGGATCGGAGCGCGGTCCCTAGCCGTAGACCGGCAGGCAGCCTGTCGCCATGAAGGTGGGCGGCTGCGGCACGGCGAACGGCTCGGGCGCGGAGCCGTAGTCGTCGTCGTCGGCACCGAGGAGTGCGTCCTCGACGCGATGGAAGAAGCTGCGGTGCTGCCTTTTCTCGGTGACGTGGTCGGCGTACCGGACTTTCGCCTCCTCGGTCATCGCCTGGCTCCACAGGCTGGCCAGGGTCCGCGCGTCGCCCCGCATCGCGGTACTGAGATTCGTGTCGCTTCCCTGCTCGGTGGTCACGCTGTTGCGGAAATCCGTGGCGTAACGGCCCTGCCAGTGGCGCAGTGCGGTGGTCGCGGCGGTGTCCCGCTTTCCGCGGAACGTGTCGACGTTGTCGGCCAGGCCCCACAGCCGTCGGGCCAGTTCAAGAGCACCGTCGAAGTCGAAGACCACATGCTGGCCGCCGTGCACATCCATGGTGGGCCCCCGATCATCAGTGGACTGTCCGAGGAATTGTAGGGCGCGCGGCAACGTGGCGCTCCCGGCCGGTTGAGAGGATCGTCGTGGCTACCAGTTCCGCGGATCCCGAGGACCTGGGCACCTATGTCACGGATGCCACCGCGGCTCGTACGACGCTGTCGACGGCGGCGGCCGGTGTGCGGGCCTACTACGACGAGGTGGTGGCCCGGTTCGGAGCGCGGTACAGCCTTGAACATCCGGATCTGTGGGCGAAGCTCAGTACGCATCTGGCCGATGCCGAACAGCGGGATCTTTTCGTCGGGACGGTGAAGGACGCGTTCGTCGCCGCGGACCGGGGTTCGGCGGGCACGGCCGCCGGCACGGTCACGGTCGAGGACAGCCGGATCGCCGCCGGGCTGGCGGCGGCCGGTGCCGGCTCGCTGCCGACGACCTCCCTGACCGTGGACGCCCCGCACCTGCTGGCCCACACCCCGGACAGTGGTTTCGCCGCCGATCCGGTGTGTACCGCGAACGGCAACCTCGTCGAACAGGAACTGGATCTTCCGCTGCCGGGTCGGGCGGCGCCGGCCAGCTGGCGGCGGACCTACAACTCCCGCGCCCATGATCGGCCCGGCGCGCATGGCCGTGGCTGGTCGAGCTGGGCCGATGCGGTGCTGGACGTCGGTGAGACACAGATCGAGTGGCACGACCCGGAGGGCGTCCGCGCCGTGGTGGCCCGTCCCGGTGCGGATCGGCCGGCGGAACTGCCGTTGCCGGGCTCGGTCCTGTACGCCGACGGCGCGGGTTTCCGTCTCACCCGTGGGCCGGGGGAGACCTGGTGGTACGACGCGGCCGGCCGTCCGGTGCGGGTGCGGGTCGACCGTTCGGAGCTGCTGCTCACCTGGTCCGACTCCCGGTTGAGGCGGCTGTCGTATCCCCGTTCGGGCCGGTTCCTCGAGCTCGACTGGGACGAGACCCGCGGCCTGATCACGATGGTGCGGGCCAGCGATGGCCGCCAGGTGCGCTACGGCTATGACGAGCACGCCAACCTGGTCGCCGTCGACGGCGGCCCGCAGGGCTCCCGCCGCTACCACTACGCCGACGAGACCAGCACGTCCACCAGCACCGGCTCTGGCCGGGGCCCCCTCGGCGAGATCGTGGACGCCGATGGCGTGGTGCTGGCCCGGACCACCTTCGACGAGGCCGGCCGGGTCCTGACCCAGCTCAGCCCCGAGGGCCGTCTCGTCGAGTTCGCCTACCGGGAGGGTCATCGCACGCTGGTCACCGATGCGGCGGGCGGGGCGATCAACGAGTACCGCCACGACTCCGCGGGCCGGCTGGTGACCGTCATCGACGACGCGGACCGCCCGTTCCGCCGGGTGTTCGACGACGCCGGGCGGCTGCGCGGAATCGAGGAACGTTCCGGCGCCCGCTGGACGATGGACTACGACGACGCGGGCAACCTGATTCACCGGGCCGGGCCGTGCGGCATCAGCGAACGCTGGTCGTGGGACGCCCTGGCCCGCCTGACCAGCCACACCGACCCGCGCGGCTATCGGACCCGCTGGATCTACGCCGGCACCGCCCACACCCCGGTGGAGATCGTCGACGCGGCCGGCGCCCTGACCAGGATCACCGTCAACGACGACGACCTGCCGACCTGCGTCGTCGATCCGGACGGTGTCACGACCCGGTTCCGCTGGGACGACGACGCCCAGCTCATCGACAGGCGGATCACCGGCGGCGGACGGACCAGCCTGCGCTACGACACGGCCGGCCGGCTCGCCGCGATCACCGGGCCGGCGGGCCAGACCCGCGGCTGGGAGTGCGACGACGCCGGACTGGTGGTACGCGAACATGGCCCGGACGGGGCGGGTAGCGCACACCACTACACGCCCGCGGGCCGTCCCGACGGCTACGTCGACCCCGCCGGTGGACGGTGGGCGTCGACGTACGGCCCGCACGGGCGGGTCGAGCAGGTCACCGACCCGTTGGGTTCCACCCTCGGCTTCGCCTACGACCTGTTCGGCAACACCACGCGGATCGTCGCCCCCGACGGCCAGACCTTCCACTTCGACCACGACGGTCTGGGAAGGCTGATCGCCTCACACGATCCCGCCGGTGCGACGTTCCGCCGCGACTACGACGCCGACGGCCGTCCGACCGTCGAAACCGACGCCGACGGCAACGCCTGGCAGGTCGACCACGACGAGGCCGGACGGCCGACCCGGCGCACCAGCCCGGACGGACGGTCCTGGCAGCGCACCTACGACCCGGCCGGCGCCATCCTCACCGAAACCGACCCCGCCGGTGCCACCACCGGCTACGAGCACGACCCCCGCGGACGGGTCGTGGCCATCACCGACCCCCTCGGCAACCGACGCACCCTGGAATGGACGCCCGGCGGCCGCCTCGCCGCCACCACCACGTCCCTGGGCCGCCGTGAGACCTACGGCTACGATCGGGCCGGCCGCTGGGTGCGGACCACCAGCCCGTCCGGGGCACGCACCCTCTACCGCCGCGACGACGCCGGCCGGTTGACCGCCCTGGTCACCCCCGCTGGCCGTGAGACGACCTGGGAGTACGACGCCCACGGCCGGGTCATCGCCATCACCCGGCCGGGCCAGCGGCGCACCACGATCGAACACAACCCGCTCGGTCTCCCGATCACCGTCACCGACGGCACCGGCGCCGCCCGCCGCTACACCTACGACGCCCGCGGCGCCCTGACCAGCGCCACCGACCCCCTCGGCGCCACCACCCGCTACGAACACAACACCCGCGGCCAGCTCACCGCCTGGACCGACCCCCTCGGCGGCCGCCACCACCTGCACTACGACCAGGTCGGCCGCCAGACCGGGATGACCGACCCGCTCGGCCGCACCACCACGCTCACCCGAGACCACAATGGCCGCGGTCAGACGGTGCGCCATGCGGACGGCACCGGGACGCGCTGCTGGTGGGATTCCGCTGGCCGGCTGACCGGGCGTGGCCTGCCGGACGAGGCGACGCCGCGGCTTCGCTACCTCCACGACGCAGCCGGTCGGCTCACCAGCGTGCAGGCGACGGGGGAAGGAGGTCCCACCGGCTCGCGCGATGTCACGGGTTCGCAAAGCACCATCGGGTCGAAGGACGCAGCGGCCTCGCGGGTCGCTACGAGTCCGGACGTCCAGGTGTCGCTGGAGTACGACCATGCTGGACGGTTGACCTCCCGCACCACCGCCGCGGGCCGGCTCGAATGGGCCTACGACAGCGACGGATGGTGCGTGAGCGTCGGCCGGGCCGGCACCACACCGGTGCGCTACGAGCACGACGACAACGGACGCCTTCGGGCGGTGGCGCATCCGGCGTTGGGCCGCCGCGTCATCGAGCGGGACCTGGACGGGCGAACCGCCACGCGCCCCGACCGGACCGTGGAACGCGACGGTGCCGGTCGGATCACCCGGGTGGTCGACCCCGGCGGGGAACTGCGGTTCGGCTACGACCTGGCCGGCCAGCTCGTCACGGCGCAGGGGCCGTGGGGCCGCTGGGCCTTCACCTGGGATCCAGGGGGACGGCTGATCGCCGAGGACCGCGGCGATCCCGAGGGCGTGATCCGTTCCACCTACGATGCCACCGGTCGCCTGCTTGAACGTCGGGTCGGCGACGCTCCCTCGACGACGTATGGCTACGACGCCACCGGACGGCGGCGAACGGAGGATGGGCCGACCGGCACGGTCCACTACGACTGGGATGCGCTGGGCCGGCTCCGCGGGCGTCGACGGGAGCCAGCCGACCCGCGGGCTGCGGCCCGGTCCGACCGACTCGTGGTGGATGCCCTCGGGGATCCGCTCGAGGTGAACGGCCAGCGTGTGCTCTGGGACCCGGTGGCCTGGCCGGGCCAGGCACACGCCGTGGGCGACCGAACCTACGTCCGGGCCGGGTCCGCCATCGGTGTGGTCGGCATGACCGACGGCGGTGCGACCGGCAGCGGCTCGGGGGCGGCCCGGTCCGCTGGTGGGCACTGGCTCGATCTCGACTGGCAGGGCTCGCCGGCGAAGCACGACCCGTGGGGTCTGCCGATCACGGCAGGCCCCGGTGCCGGCCTGGCTTCCGGCATCGGCCCTGTTGTGGGCGACTCCCGCCATGGTCTCGCGGACGCGCCTGCGGATGCACCGGGCCTGGACGGCGTACTCGGCTACCACGGTGAGCTGGTCCTCGGCGATCTGGTCTGGCAACGCGCACGCGTTCTCGACCCGCAGACCCGTTCTTTTCTGTCGCCTGATCCGCTCGCGAACATTCCCGGCATGCCGGGCCAGGCGAACCCCTACCATCACGCCTGGAACGACCCGGTCGGAATGGTCGACCCGACGGGATTGCGTCCCCTGACCGACGCGGAGTACAACGGCTACCGCAACCAGGCCGGCAGGGGCATGTTCGAGAAAGCCTGGGACAATATCAGGGCGGATCCGTGGGGGAGTCTCGGCGCCGCCGCGGTCATCGGTGCCGGCGTCGGGCTGATGTTCGTGCCGGGCGGCCAGGCGGCCGGTGTCGGAATACTCATCGGCGCCGGCAGCTCAGCCGCACTGGGCCTTGTCACCGGTAATTTCGACCCTCGCACCATCGCCGTCACCGGAATCGCCGGCGGCATCGGTGGCGGTGCTGTCGGTGGTCTCGCAAAATCGGGATTCTCCGCTGTAACGAGCAACGCTGTCGGCGGCGCGGCCCAGGACATCGCCATCCAGGGGGCCAGCCACCCAGGGCACTTCAACTTCGGTGAACTCGCCTTCAGCACCGCCACCGGCGGCCTGGCCGGGCGGTTCGGTACCACTGGGCGGTTCGGTGCCGGGAGCTACGCAGCCCGCAGCGAAAGCCTTATAGCCTCCACCTCCACCTCGATGACCCCGCAGCTCCGTATCTACCGAGGATCAAACCTTATCCTCGACGAATTATCTGTCGACCAGACAGGCTACATCATGAGCGACGCTGCCAGAACATCCTGGGCTGAGACCGATGATATCGGCGCGGCTCTCGTGGCTTCCGAGAAGGCGCACTCTGAGGGTATTGCCACCTGGGGAGGAGAGGCATCCTACTAAGAAGAACGAAAGTAACTGGACACGGATGGCACATTGTGATTTAATTCTTGCATGCGGGAGACGGACGGCC
>NZ_JALKFT010000045.1:0-31637 GCF_023242945.1 Frankia umida | reverse complement strand
GGCCCCCCGCCGGGGGGGGGGGGGCCCCGCGCCGCCGCGGGGTGGCCATGGGGCCCGCGGCGGCGAGGATCACAGGACCGCGTAGCTGCGCCAGACAGGTCGGGCAGACGGACACGCCCCGCCCACCACAGCCGGCGCACGACTGGGGAACCACCAGGTCGGCGAGGATGGACAGGCCTCGCGACAGCACGGGGGAAAGCAGCCGGGTCACACCAGCAGGATCTGCGCCAGCACCCGGCGCCGCCAAGCACGACTTCGCGACCTGTGGATATCGCACCCCCCGACCGCGGCCTGTGGACAGGCGGACGCAGCCGACCGGCCGCGTCTGGGACGATCGACCCGAGCCAGGTGAGCCGACACCGGCGGCCGGTCCGTGACCGACGGCCACAATCGGCCTCCGACCAGCCCGGTCGGCCCTCAGTCGGCTTCGGTCGGCCTCGGTCGGCCGCGCGTGGGCGGCCCGTGGGCGGCGAAGACAACGAGACGACGAAGACGACGAGTGGAGACACGGCAATGGCAGAAGGACCCGGCTGGGCCACGCCCGGCGGGCCGGCACCCGGCGAGCGCGACACCGGCGGTCCCAGGTGGGGCACGCCGCAGCCGCCCGGCTGGTCCGACGGTCCCGGCCAGCCGGCGCCGCCACCGGGGCCAGTCGGTCCGCCGCCGCAGTCCGCGGGTCCACAGCCGCCGGGGATTCCGCCGGGTGCGCCAGGTGGCCCGCCGGGGCCGTGGCGCTGGGGGGCCGCGGCGCCCCGGCCCGGCATCATTCCACTGCGTCCCCTGGCCCTCGGGGAGATCCTGGACGGCACGTTCGCGACTGTCCGCGCGAACCCGGGTGCCACGATCGGGGTCACGGTGGCCTCGGCCGCCGTGGTGGAGACCATCTCCACCCTGATCGCCATCGGCGCGCAGGACGCGTCACGTACGACCCAGGTGCTGGCCACCATCGCGTCCTTCGCGCTCGAGCTGGTGCTGAGCCTGTTCCTGTCCGGGGTGCTCAGCGTCGTGGTGAGCGAGGCGACGCTGGGCAGCCGGATCGGGCCGACCGAGGCGGTGCGCCGGATCGCGCCCCGCCTGCCCGGGCTGGCCGCGCTGACCCTGGCCGTGCTGGCCGCCGTCGTGCTCGGGATGATCGCGCTGCTGATCGGCGCGATCGTGGTGGCGGTGTACCTGAGTCTGGCGACTCCCGCGTACATCCTCGAAGGCGGCGGGGTCCGCCACGCGCTGCGCCGATCGGTGGCGATCGTGCGCGGCTCCTGGTGGCGGGCCTTCGGCATCCTGCTGCTCGCGATGCTGGTGTCGCTGATGCTCAGCGCCGTGTTCGCCCTCGTCACCGGCATCGTGCTGGTGTCCGCGCCGGGAGTGTTCGGTGAGTTCTACGATGGTGATCTCACCATCGCCGGCCACATCGTCGAGGGCATCGGCAACCTGGTGGCGACGACCGTGTCGACACCGATCTTCGCCGGCGCCGCGGTGCTGCTCTACGTCGATCTACGCATCCGACGGGAGGGGCTGGACGTGACACTCGCCGAGGCCGCCCGGCAGCGCGCCGCGGGGGCGGGACCACGCGGATGAGCCTGGGCGGCCCGGTCACCCGCGACGGCGCGCGGGAGGAGGCACGCCGCGAACTCAGCCGCGAGATCTACCATCGCGAGGGCACGAGCTGGTGGAACCGCGTCCTGAACTGGATCGGTGATCGGGTCGTGGATCTGTGGTCCTGGCTGTTCCCGCGGGGTGACACCGGCGGGAGCCACGCGCCGGGGCTCGGCGCGCTGTCCCTGGTGATCGTGGCCGTGATCGTGCTCGGGGCCGCCCGCTGGTGGCTGGGGCCGCTGCGGCGCACCGCAGCGGCCCGACGAGCCGCGCCCGACGAGCTCGCCAGCGCCCGGACGGCGACGCAGCTGCGCGCCGAGGCCGACCAGCAGGCCGCCGCCGGGCAGTACGCCCTGGCCATGCGCTCCCGGCTGCGCGCCATCGTGCGGATGCTCACGGACAAGGGCGTCCTGGAACCACGTCCGGGTCGTACCGCGGGCGAACTGGTCGGGGAGGTCTCCCGGGCCACCGGCGGCCAGTCCACCCCGGGGCAGCCCGATCCGCTGCGCGCCCTCGCGGCCGCGACGGACGTGTTCAGCGAGACCTGGTACGGCGGCCGTCCGGGCACGGCCGAGGGCTACCAGGTGCTCGTCGAGGCCGACGCCGGGCTTTCCCGGCTGCGCGGCGGCTTCGCCGCACGCGAGGACCCGCCCGGCAGGTCGGCGGTGCCCGCGTGACGGCCAACCCGAACACGACCCCGACCAGCGGCGGGGCGGCCGCCAGCGCCGGCGGGTCGGGGCCCACGTCCGTGCGGACCGGGCCGCGGCCGGCGGTGCTGCGCCGGGGCCTGGCGATCGGCGCGGTCGTCGCGGCGTTCGTGCTCGTCTTCCTGCTGCTGGCGGTGTTCACAGCGGGAACGTCCGGCGGTGAACCGTTCGACGTCAGATCGGCCAGGCCGCACGGCACTCGCGCGCTGGCCGAGATTCTTCGGGCACGTGGGGTGAGCGTGACCCCCGCCGAGACCGTTCCGGTGGGTCACCGATCGGCCGGCACGGTCGTCGTGTTCCAGCCCGGCCGCCTCGACCGCGACACGCTCGCCGGATTGCTCGGCCAGGTCTGGCAGGGCTCGGACGTGGTCCTCGTCGGCGCCGACGACGCGGTGCTCGACGTCCTGGACGTGGGAGTCCGCGCCGCGGACGAGAACCCGGGCGGGGGCGCGGCGCCTCGCTGCGCGCTGTCGGAGGCCACCGTCGCCGGCACGGTGTCCCTGACAGGGAGCCTGGCCTACACCCGCGCCGCGGGGGGCGATCGCAGCGGGATGCGCGCCGAGTTCTGCTACGGCGAACCGCCCACGGCGGCGCGGCTGGCGGTGCTCACTCCTGGTGGCGCGGCCGCGGGCGGGGCGACGCCGGGCGAGGCGGGCGACGGCGGCCGGCTGGTGCTGATCGGCTCGGCGCGGTTCCTCACCAACGGTGACCTGGACGACGGCGGCGGTGCCGCGCTGGCGCTCGGGCTGCTCGCCCGACACGACACGCTGGCCTGGGTCACCCCGACCGCGGCCAGCCACGACGCGGTGGACACCCGCGGTCCCTTCGAGCTGCTGCCCGGCGGGGTGCGGTGGGGGGTGCTGCAGCTCGCGGTGGTGGTGGTGCTGCTGGGGCTGTGGCGCGGTCGGCGGCTGGGGCCGCCGGTGGCGGAACCGCTGGCGGTCGTGGTCCGCGCGGCGGAGTCCGTCGAGGGGCACGGTCGGCTCTACGCCGCGGCCCGGGCTCGGGACCGAAGCGCCGATGTGCTGCGCGCCGGGCTTCGCGTCCGGCTGGCCGAACGGGTCGGTCTGCCGCTGCGCACGGGCCCGACCGGAGCACCCGAGCCGGATCCGGTCGCCCTGGTCGCGGCGGTCGCGCGGCAGAGCGGCCGGTCACCCTCGGATATTGGATCGCTCCTGTACGGTTCGGGCATGCTGGCACCGATCGATGCCCGACCGGGCCCGTTCGGGCGGGCTGTGGACCAGGCCCGCTCCCGCGGTCTGCCCCCGGAGCCGCCGGCCTGGCCGCGTCCATCCGCTCAGCCGGCCGGGCCCGGTGCGAACCCGACCCGGTCGACGGGCCTCGATCGTGCATCTGACCAGCCCGATCGCGCGCTGATGGCGCTCGCCCGCGCGCTCGACGACCTCGACCGACAGGTAGGTGGACGGTGACCACCCCGCACATCGACGCGACGTCGGCCGACCCGGCCGCCGATCCGGGTGAGGTGACACTGCACAAGGCGGGTGGTGCGCCGACGCACCGGCCACCGCCGCCGGGCGAGACGACGCCCCCCGATCCCGATGCCGCCCGCCGGGCGCTGATCGCGTTGCGTGGCGAGGTCGCCCGGGCCGTCGTCGGCCAGGACGCGGCCGTCAGCGGGCTCGTCGTCGCACTGCTGTGCCGCGGGCACGCCCTGCTCGAAGGCGTGCCCGGTGTGGCGAAGACGCTGCTCGTGCGGACGCTGGCGGCGGCGCTGGCGCTGGACACCAAGCGTCTGCAGTTCACCCCGGACCTGATGCCCGGTGACGTCACCGGGTCGCTCGTCTACGACAGCCGCAGCTCCGAGTTCGCCTTCCGCGAGGGCCCCGTCTTCACCAACCTGCTTCTCGCCGACGAGATCAACCGCACCCCGCCGAAGACGCAGGCCGCGCTGCTGGAGGTGATGGAGGAGCGCCAGGTCACCGTGGACGGTGTCCCGCGCCCGCTACCCACCCCGTTCGCGGTGCTGGCCACCCAGAACCCGGTCGAGCACGAGGGCACCTACCCGCTGCCCGAGGCGCAGCTGGACCGTTTCCTGGTCAAGGTGACCCTCCCGCTGCCCCCGCGGGACGACGAGATCCGGGTGCTCGCCCAGCACGCCGGCGGGTTCGACCCGACCAATCTGGCCGCGGCCGGGGTGCGTGCGGTGGCGGGTCCGGCGGATCTCGCGGCGGCGCGGGCCGCGGTCGGGGCCGTCGCGGTGCATCCCGACGTCCTCGCCTACATCGTGGATCTTGCCCGGGCGACCCGGGCGGCGCCGAGTGTCCAGCTCGGGGTGTCACCGCGGGGCGCCACGGCGCTGCTGGCGACCACCCGGGCGTGGGCATGGCTGTCCGGTCGCGGCTACGCCACGCCCGACGACGTCAAGGCGCTGGCCCGGGCGACGCTGCGGCACCGGATCAGTCTGCGGCCCGAGGCCGAACTCGACGGGGTCACCGCAGACGTCGTGCTCGAGCAGGTGCTGGCCACCGTCCCGGCACCCCGCTAGCGCAGGCGGTCCGACAGTGGCGATCAGTGGCCGCGCGGTCGCGTTGGCGCTGTGCGGGGTGGCGTTCGTGCTGGTGTCCCCGGCGCCAGGGCTGACCCTGGTGCTGGTCAACCTGCTGATCGTGGTGCTCGTGGCCGCTGACGTGGCGTTCGCCGGTGCGGTGCGGACAATCTCGTTCAGCCGCTCCGGTCCCACCGCGACCCGCCTCGGTCAGCCGGTGCCGCTCGTGCTCGCCGTCACCAACAACGGCACGCGTACCGTCCGCGCGCAGGTCCGCGACGCCTGGTCGCCGTCCGCGGGGGCCCAGCCCCGGGTCCACCGGGTCGTGGTGCCCGCCGGGGAACGACGTTTCCTCGAGACGATGCTGACCCCCACCCGGCGCGGTGACCGCACCCCGTTTCGGATCACGGTGCGTACGCTCGGCCCGCTCGGGCTCGCCGGCCGCCAGGGACGACATCACAGTCCGTGGCGGCTGCGGGTGCTGCCGCCGTTCACGTCACGGCGGGCGCTGCCCGCGGCGCTGGCCCGGCTCCGTGAGGTCGAAGGTGAGGTCGCGATCCGCGGGGCGGGCGCCGGTTCGGAGTTCGACAGCCTGCGCGACTACGTGATCGGCGACGACGTCCGGCTGATCGACTGGCGCACCACGGCACGCCGCGGTGCCGTGGTGGTCCGCGCCTTCCGGCCGGAGCGGGACCGGCGGGTCGTCTGTGTCCTGGACACCGGGCGCACCTCGGCCGGCCGGGTCGGCGACACCCCCCGGCTGGACCATGCCCTGGACGCGGCGTTGCTGCTGACCGCCGTCGCGCTGCGGGCCGGTGACCGGGTCAGCCTCATCGCCCACGACAGCGTGCCGCGCGCCACGCTGCCCGGCTCGCACGACCAGGCCTACCTCGCCCGGGTCAGCGACGTGATGGCCGGTCTGGAACCGGCGATCGTCGAGGCCGATCACACCGGCATCGTCACGAGCGTTCTGCGGGCGACGTCCCGGCGCAGCCTGGTGGTGCTGTTCACCGAGCTGGCACCGGCCGTCATCGAGGAGGGTCTGCTGCCCGCGCTGGGGACGCTGACCGCACGGCACACCGTCATCGTCGCCGCGCTGCGCGATCCGCGTCTGGACGAACTGGCCGCCGGACGCGACAGCGTGCGCGCCGTCCACACCGCCGCGGCCGCCGAACAGACCCGGATGCGCCGTCGTGAACTCGTCGAGACCCTGCGCCAGCGCGGCGTGGAGGTCGTCGACGCGCCCCCCGCCAGCTACGCCGCGGCCGTCACCGACACCTACCTCACCCTGAAGTCCCTCGGCCGGCTCTGACGTCACCGCGCGGGCGGGATCCCGGTTCGGGATTCTGGTTCGGGGGGCTGGTCGCGGGGCGTGGTTCAGGCGCCGGGTGACCAGGTGATGGCGGGTGGACGAACCGCCGCGCACAGTGGGTTGCCCGCCGCGTCGGTGAGGCCCAGCCGTCCCACCAGCGTCCCGGCGCGGATCGCCGCGGCGAGCACGGTCGGGTCGACCGCGTCCAGCATCAGCTTCGCCCGCCGGAACATCGCGAACGTGCCGGCGGCGTCGACGTCACCCCATGACAGGTAGAGGAACCGTCCACCTGGACGGCCCTGGACGTAGCGGCCACGCAGATCGGGTCCGGCGGGCCCGGCCAGCACGGTGCATTCCACCGACCACAGCGCCGCGGCCGCGTCACCGGGGTGCACCCCGAGCAGATCGGACGGGTCACCCCGCGCCTGCAGTCCGACGTGGACGTCGCCGTGCCCGCCCTCGCCCGCCGGTCCACAGCGCCGCCCCGGAAGATCATGACCCTCCACCCGGATACGCACCCCGTCATCATCGGTCAGGTAGCTGATCGGCACCGACGGGTCGGGCCCGTTCTGTCGGAGGGTGGCCGTAGAGTGCCGCCCATGTTCGATCACATCGGAGTGCAGGCGGCCGACGTCGCCGCGTCGAGCGCGTTCTACCTGGCCACGTTCGCGGCCATCGGGCTTCGGGAGGCGGTTCGGTTCGAACGTGGCGGGGCGCTGGTGGTGGGCCTGGCCGGCCTGGATGGCCAGGCGGCGTTCTGGCTCAGTCCGGCGGGTGGCGCCGAGGCGCGGGAGTTGCACATCGCGTTCCGCGCGCAGGATCGGGAGGCGGTCGACGCCGTGCACGCCGCGGCCGTGGCCGGTGGGGTCGAGGTGCTGCACGCGCCGCGGGAGTGGCCCGAGTACCACCCTGGCTACTACGGGGTGTTCCTGCGCGATCCCGACGGTCACAACGTCGAGGCCGTCCATCACGGGCCCTGAAAGCCGGCGGCTGGGGTGTGCTCAGACGACGGGGGCGAGATCGGCGGCGCCCTGGTCGGCGTCCAGGTCGGCCGTCTCGCCCGCGGCGGCGGCCCGCGAGCCGTAGAGGGCCACGTAGCCGACGAAGCCCGCCCAGGCCAGCGCGCCGATGCCGATGCGTACCGCGGTGGGCAGGTTGGAGGGAGTCACGAAGGCCTCGATGACGCCGGAGACGGCCAGCGCCAGGGCCGCCCCCAGCACGACGGGAACCGCGGATCGTCCCTCCGCGGCCAGGGCCTCGACGCGTCGGCGGGGGCCCGGCGAGATGACCGACCAGCCCAGCCGCAGCCCGACCGCGCCCGCGACGAACACCACCGTGAGTTCCAGCAGACCGTGCGGAAGGATCAGGGAGAAGAACTGGCCGGTGCGCCCGCAGCCGGACATGTAGCCGCCGAGAATCCCCGCGTTCACCGCGTTGACCAGCAGCACCAGCAGGGTCGGCAGGCCGAGGACCACCCCGCCCGCCACCGCCGCCGCCGACACCCAGGCGTTGTTCGTCCAGACCCGGCTCGCGAACGACGCCGCCGGATTCTCGGAGTAGTAGGAGGCGAAGTCGGAGCGGCACAGCTGCTCCACCGAGTCCGGCGGGATCACGCTGGCCCGCGCCTGCGGATCGTTGACGATCCACACACCGATCGCCAGGGCCAGCAGCACCGATCCGGCGGCCGTGGCCAGCACCCACCAGCGCCGCTGGTACACGGCCAACGGGAAGGTCACGGTGAGGAAACGGCCGAGGACATGCCACCCGGGGTCCGACGCCCCGGCGACCACGGCCCGGGCCCGGGTGACGAGGTTCGTCAGGTCATCCACCAGATCCGTGTCATACGACCGGGTCCGGATGACCGACAGGTGGGTGGCGGTGCGCTGGTACAGGTCGACCAGTTCGTCGAGCTCGACGGCACGCATCCGGCGCGGGCGGCTCGCCCGGTCCACAAGGTGACCGAGCCGGACCCAGACCGGTCGGTGCACGGCGACGAACGCATCGAGATCCATGGCAGAGCCATCCTCGCAGACGGCGAGAGGACGGATCACGGGCATCGTCCGTCCGGGACACGTCAGGACACCATCGGCATGGCCGCCGTAGGCTCACGCCTGGTACACATCGGAGTTCCGGGGGCCCGCATGACATTGCCGACGGCGCGATGAGCACAGCCGTGCGCGGCATCCCGGCGCCGAGGGCGGTCCCGGGCGAGGCCGTGGGTACCAACACCATCATCACCGGCGAGGCCGTCGCCATCGACCTGCGGGTGGCGCGGCTGGGTTCCCGGCTTGTCGCTGGCGGGATCGACCTGCTCGCCCAGTTCTACCTGCTCGGTTTCCTGGTCACGGTCGTCCTGCTCGTGGTGCGGCCCGAGGATGACGCGTTGGTGAGTGCGATGGTCCTGCTGGTCTATGTCACCGTGGTGATCGGATATCCGGTGGCCTGCGAGACCCTCAGCGGCGGACGGACCCTTGGCAAGCTGGCGCTGGGCCTGCGGGTCGTGCGCGACGACGGCGGCCCGATCCGTTTCCGGCATGCCTTCGTCCGTGGCCTGGTCGGCGCGGTGGTCGAACGACCGGGCATCCTGTTCGGCCTGCCGGCGATCATCTGCATGATCAGCTCGCGGACCAGCAAACGACTCGGGGACGTGTTCGCCGGAACGGTCGTGCTCCAGGTCAGCGTGCCGCGCACGGTCAGTTCGCCGCCGTTCGTCCCGCCGCCCCTGCTCGGCTGGGCGGGCCTGCTCGACCTGTCCGGGTTGGACGACTCGCTGGCGCTGCGTACCCGTCAGTTCCTGAGCCGGGCCCACGCGCTGTCGGCACCCGCGTTGGAACGTCTCGGCAGTGGCCTCGTCCAGGAGATGCGGGCCGTGGTCACCCCCCCGCCACCGCCCGGCACACCAGGATGGGCGTATCTGTCGGCCGTCCTGGCCGAACGGAGCCGGCGCGGCTACGCGCGGCTGATCGCACAACGCCAGGCGAGCCGTCGACGGACCGCGCCCCCTGGACAGCAGCCCACTCCGGGCTACATTCCCGCACCGGGCTACATGCCCGCACCGGGCTACGGACCCGGACCGGGACCCGGAACAGGCCACCTACCTGGCCCTGGACCGGGCTACGGGCCCGGCGCCGGGAAATGGTGATCCAGGCCACCGGAACCCCACTCCCTTAACGTCGCCTAAACAAACAGGGGCAGACCGCACATCAGGTAGCCGCCGGTTGGCCCGGGCCGGAATCCCTCGTCTACCGTTACCTGCGGTATCGGACCGTCTCGGCCATCCGGGGTGAACCGGCGCGCACCGCGTCGCCGCGCACACCGCGGGGTGGACGGTGCCGGGAAGCGACCAAGCACCGGCTCGCGCATGCTGGTGCTGGCGCAGGCCGTGGTTCGAGGTCCTACGTATTCCGGCGAGTTCGCCGGCTCACCGGAGGGGGTGACGGCGACGTCTGGCAGACGGGAGTCGAGCACTCCATCCCGGGCCACGCCGACAGAGGCGCCAGCGCCCGCGCAGGGGCCGTCCGGCGCCCTGCCACGGAGCGGCTCGGGTGGGGCGGGGGCGCCAGCGGCGGGCCGCGCGGCCAGTGTGCCGCCACGCCCCGATGGCCGGCCCCGCGCCGTGGCGGCCGAACGTGTGGCCACACCGCCCCGCTCCCCGTCGACCAGCGCGAACCCGTCAACCAGCGCGAACCCGTCAACCAGCGCGAACCCGTCGACCACCGCGGTCGCGGCGCCCACCGCGCCGCACAGCCCCTCGCCCGCGGTCAGGTCCAGGGCCGCGGCGGGAGCAGGCGTGCGGACAGCCGCCGGGACGGCTCCCGGCTCCCCAGCGGCCACGGCACCCGCGGCGGCCACCGGGCGGCCTGGGTCCGTCGCGGTGGAGGGCCCGTCGCCGCGTTCCCCCGAGTCCGGTGACGGACGATCCGGGGACGGGGCCAGCGGTGGGTCCGCGCAGGATGTGCTCGGCGCCGGCGGTGGCGGTGCCTGGTCGGGTTCCGCGGGGGCCGAGAGGCCGCCGCGACGCCCGGTCGACCGCCGGCTGGTGCTGCGCAAGATGGCGTTGACCACCGGCGCGATCGGTCTGGTGCTGGCGCTGCTGGCGCTGCCGTTCGTCGGTGCCGTGGGACTGTTCGCCAAGAGCAGCGCCGATCACTTCCTGGGCCTGCCCGGTGCGCTGGTCACGCCGCCGCTGCCACAGAGCTCGACGATCCTCGCCGCCGACGGTTCGCCGATCGCGACCCTGCGAGGTGCGGAGAACCGCATCGTCGTTCCGGGCCGGGAGATCCCGAAGGTGATGCGCGAGGCGATCGTCGCGATCGAGGACGCCCGTTTCTACGAGCACGGCGGGGTCGACCCGCAGGGAGTGGTCCGGGCCGCGCTGCGCAACAGCGAGTCCGGCAGCGTCTCCCAGGGTGGTTCGACGCTCACCCAGCAGTACGTCAAGAACGTGCTGCTGCAGAACACCCGGACCCCCGAGGAACGCGAGGTGGCCGCCGGCGACTCCCTGGACCGCAAGCTCCAGGAGCTGCGGTACGCCCTCGACATCGAAAAACGCCTGTCGAAGGACGAGATTCTCGAGCGGTATCTGAACATCGCCTACTTCGGTGATGGCGCGTACGGGGTCGGCACCGCCGCCCAGCACTACTTCGGTGTGTCCATCTCCCAGGTGAGCGTCGCCCAGGCCGCGCTGCTCGCCGGGTTGGTCCAGAGCCCGTCCCGGTACAACCCGGCCGCCCACCCGCAGGCCGCACTGATCCGGCGTAACACGGTGCTCGACAAGATGGCCGAGAACTCCTACATCTCGTCCACCCAGGCGGACGCGACCAAGCAGCTGCCCCTGGACGTGCGACCGGCACCGCCGGCGGCCGCCGACTCCTGCGTGATCGCCACCGCCCCGTTCTTCTGCGACTACGTCCGTTCGCAGCTGCAGGCGAGCCCGGCGCTGGGCAGCACCCTCGAGGAGCGCAACCGCCGGATCTACGAAGGCGGCCTGGTCATCCGCACGACGCTGGACCCGCAGGTCCAGCAGGCCGCGCAGGACGCCGTGAACTCGACGATCGCGCCCGACAACCGGGTGTCGGCGACCGAGGTCATCATCCAGCCGGGTACCGGGAACATCCTGGCGATGGCGGTCAACCGGGTCTACGGGCCGGACACGGGCGCCAACCAGACGGTGGTCCCGCTGCCGACCAAGGCCACCTTCCAGCCGGGTTCGACCTTCAAGACGTTCGTGTTGGCCACCGCGTTGGAACAGGGCTACGGCACGTCCACGGCGTTCTACTCGCCGGCCTGTTACGTCAGTACGAAGTTCCCGCTCGACCGCGGTGAGGGTGACTGCGCGAAGGGCTATTCGAACTCCGACCCGGCCGAGGCCGGAATCTACGACATCCCGCGGGCCACCTGGGATTCGGTGAACACGTTCTACGTCCAGCTGGCGGAGAAGGTCGGTATTCCCGCGGTGCTGGATATGGCCAAGCGGCTCGGTGTGACGCCGCCGGAGGCCGACCAGATCGGTGCCACGGACGGCGCGACCGCGATCGGCGGCGGCCAGCACATGTACGTCTCGCCGCTGCAGATGGCCGATGCCTACGCCACGATCGCCGCCGGCGGGCTGCGCTGCACGCCCCGGTTCGCCATCAGGATCGTCGATTCGAGCCAGGATTCACTGGACGTCGCCAAGGGCGCGCAGTGCGAGCAGGTACTCGCCAAGGGCGTCGCCGACACGGTGTCCAGCGTGCTGGCTGGCGTGCCGATCCGTGGCACCGGCACCAACGCGGCGATCGGCCGGCCGTCGGCCGGTAAGACGGGCACCACCGACGAGTACTCGGCCGCCTGGTACGTCGGGTTCACCCCGCAGATGGCGGCGGCGGTGTCGGTCGGCGACCCGACGGGCGCGGAGTCGCATCCGCTGCGCGGTGTGGTCGCGGACGGCCGGACGTGGGCCCGGGTCTTCGGCGGCGACCTGCCGGCGATCATCTTCGGCAAGTCGATCCGGGCGGCGTTGGCGAACCAGCCGATCGAGCAGCTGCCCGCGGCTGATCCGACGGTGGCCCGCGGCACCAAGGGCGGTCTGCAGAACACTCCGCCGCCGCCGCCCGCGCCGACACCCGCCGCGGGTCTGCCCGGTGTCCTGACAGACCTCGCCCAGCAGGGTCTGCCGGGCATCCTCAACCCCCAGGCCGGCCAGAACAACGGCGGTGGCCAGGGCGGCGGCCAAGGTGGCGGTCAGGGCGGCGGCGGCGGCCAAGGTGGCGGTCAGGGCGGTGGCGGTCAGGGCGGTGGCGGTGGGCAGGGCGGCGGCCGCTGACACCATCCTGGTGGGGGGTGGTGTCAGCGGTGCGGTGATGTCGCTGGTGTGCCTGTCGCTGGTGTGCGCTGCCCGTCCGTCCGGGTGCCGCTCAGCGGCCCAGGTCGTGGGCGGAGAGGGTCTGGCTCGGGTCGACACCGAGGGCGAGGGCCAGGTAGACGGCGGTGAAGTCGAAGAGGCCGAGCAGGGCGGCGAGCCGTTCCAACGGGTCGGTGCCCTCGGCACGTAGCTCGGTGACGCCGACGCCCCGTTCGGCGGCCACCGCGATGACCGCCTCCGCCTGCCGGGTGACCTCGCTGGCTTCGGCGCCGGGGTCACGCAGCAGGATCAGCCGCAGTCGCGGCGGCGTCTCCTCGTCGTCGGCCCGGTCACGGAAGAAGTCCTCGAGGTCGTCGGTGACCCCACCGCCGCGGCCCGCCGTCGAGGGGCCAGCGCCGCCGCTGCCCATCCGGGCCCCGAACGGGCCGTCGAGCAGGCCGATCTGCAGGTGACCGGGGTGCGGCAGCCCGCCGGCCAGGGCTGGGTACCGGGCGATCGCGGCGAGCTGGTCGACGGCGCCCCGGGCGGCCACCGCGGTCACCGCGGAGGTGCCCCAGACCAGAGGCAGGCTGCCGCCGAGTTCCAGTGCGAGGGTCTTCGCCGGGTTGACGAACGACTCGCTGGACGCCCGGCACCGGGTCGCGATGCTCTCCAGGCGGACCGCGGCGGCCTCGAGGGCGGCATCCGCGACCCGTAGCACCCCCAGGGCCCGTCCGGCGATCAGCAGGGGTACCGCGAGTGACCACAGCACGGTGCTGGCCGGCCGGCCGCCGGGCAGCGGCACGCATGGGGCGGCCACCAGCGCGGCCATCTGGGCCAGGGGCGTGTCGGGTGGGGCGACGACGGCGACCCGGGCACCGCGGCGGGCCGCCTCCTCGACCGCCGACAGCGCCTCGGCCGAGGCACCGGAGGCGGACACGGCGAGGACCACATCGGCGACGCCGACCCAGCCGGGCAGCCCGTAGGTGTGGTGGCCAAGCACCGGCACCGGGCCCGCCGGACCGGCGAGGGCCGCGATCAGGTCAGCGGCGAGTGCCGCTCCTCCCACTCCGACGACGAGGATCGCCCGCGGGCGACCGTCCGTGGCGAGTCGGGCGAACCCGGCCTCCGCGGCGAGCACGGCGCTGTGGCGGACCTGCGGACCGGCGGTGGCGACCTGCGGGAGCAGGCCGGCGACACCACCGGAGTCGAGGCGGGTGGGATCGTCGAGCGCGGACTCGTCGACGTACACGCCGCCTCAGCCGGAGGCGGACGCGGTGGCGGACGTGGCGGTGCCGGTGAACGGAACAGCCTCGTCGAGCAGCATCACGGGAATGTCGTCGCGCACCGGGAACGCCAGGCCGCAGGCGAGGCAGACCAGCACGGGCGCGCCGTCAAGCTCGTCGGGCCGCAGCTGCCCGTGCTTGCTGCACGGGCAGGCGAGGATCTCCAGCAGCAGCGGGTCGAGACTCATCAGGGTTCCCTTCGGCTCCGGACCAGCGACAGGACATCATCGCGCAGCCCCTGCATCGTCTCATCATCCGGACCCTCGACGTTGAGCCGTAGCAACGGCTCGGTGTTGGACGGACGGAGGTTGAACCAGGCGCCGTTCGGGAAGGTGATCGTCAGCCCGTCGAGATGGTCGACGCTGTCGGCCGAGGTCGAGTAGGCCTTCTCGACCTCCAGCATGGCGAGCGTGGCGTCGGCGACCTCGGAGTTGATCTCGCCGGAGGCGCTGTAGCGGGCGTAGCCGCCGAGCAGCTCCGACAGCGGCCCGGCCTGCCCGCCGAGGGCCGCGAGGACGTGCAGGGCCGCGAGCATGCCGGAGTCGGCCCGCCAGAAGTCCCGGAAGTAGAAGTGGCCGGAGTGCTCGCCGCCGAAGATCGCGCCGGTGCGGGCCATCTCGGCCTTGATGAACGAATGCCCCACCCGGGTGCGCACCGGGACGCCGCCGCGCTCGCGCACGAGCTTCGGCACACCCTGGCTGACGATGACGTTGTGAATGATCGTCCCGCCCGGCTCGCGGGTGAGTTCACGGTCGGCGACCAGGGCGGTGATGACGGACGGGGACACGATCTCGCCGCGTTCGTCGACCACGAAGCACCGGTCGGCGTCGCCGTCGAAGGCAAGGCCGATGTCGGCCCCCGACGACCGGACCGCGGCCTGCAGATCGCGCAGGTTGGCGGGCTCGATCGGGTTGGCCTCGTGGTTCGGGAAGGTGCCGTCGAGCTCGAAGTACAGCGGGATGACGGTGAGCGGCAGATCCGCGAGGGCCGCGGGCACGGTCAGCCCGCCCATGCCGTTGCCGGCGTCGACCGCGACCACGAGCGGACGGATGCCACCGAGGTCCACCAGCGTGCGCAGATGGCGGACGTAGTCGGCGAGCAGGTCACGTTCGGTGATCGAGCCCTGGCGCCCGGGCCCGGCGGGCACGCCCTGCTCCACCAGCGCGCGGATGTCGGCGAGCCCGGTCTCCTGGCCGATCGGCGCGGCGCCGGCGCGACACAGCTTGATGCCGTTGTACTTCGCCGGGTTGTGCGAGGCGGTGAACATCGCCCCCGGGATGTTCAGGGCACCGGCGCCGTAGTAGAGCAGATCCGTCGAGCCGAGCCCGGCCGCGATCACGTCGGCGCCCTGTTCGGTCGCGCCCCGCGCGAACGCGGCGGCCAGCGGTACCGAGGACGCCCGCATGTCGTGAGCGGTGACGATCTGCTCGGCGCCGAGCAGGCGCACGAACGCGGCCCCGGTGGCGCGTGCGATGTCCGCGTCGAACTCGGCCGGGACGACTCCCCGGACGTCATACGCCTTGAAGATCCGCGAAAGGTCGCGCATCGGATTCCCCGCCCTTCACCTGGCTGTCCCCCGCACCGGTCGTGAGCGCACCCATGGTGACCCCGACCCGTGGCGGAACTCCACCGGTGTGCGGGTGCTCCGGCACCTACGGCGACTACCGCCGCCGTCAGGCACGACGATATCCGCCGCCACCGACAGCCCCGGTGCCGGATCCGGCGAGGCCAACACCGAGGACAACACCGGCCGCCGCCGATCACTCTCGGCGACACCGGCCGCCCACGTCCACGCCGGACGGACCGGCCGCCTCAGGACGGGCTGGGAACCGCCCGTAGATGCCCACGCCGACCACCGGGATCAGGGGCGCCGCCGCCACCCTGGGGACCGCCGCCACCCGCGGGTGGCGGTTCGGGACCACGGCGCGGCGTCTCGGGCCCCCGACGGGAGGCCTCCCGGACGGCGTCGGCCAGCGCCTCGAGGTCATCAGCGGCAGCCTCGCGCTCGCTTTCGCGGGACGCCTCGGCCTCGGCTTCGGCCTCAAGCCGGACGACCGCCCACCCGAGCGGCACCGTGAGCCGATCCGCGTGCGTGCTGCACAGGTCGTACGAGTGCGGCTCGACGTACGGGGAGAGCGGGCCCAGCACTGCCGTCGACTCGGCGTAGGCATACGTGAGCGTGGCAACCGCGGCTGCCGAACAGGCCGAGCGGGAGCAGCGCCGAGGCTTCACGTTCCGGACGGTAGCCCCCGGAACGGACGACGGCCACCACCAATCGTCGTGTCGCGTGACGCGAGGCTGAATCGTCACGCGTTGTCGACCGATTCATTGCTCCCCGCATCCGATCCCCCGCGTAGCACGGGTACCACGCGGACTATTGAGATCATCAAGCTCATGGAACCTCCTCGGTCAGGGAGGGAGTCGGGGGTCATACGGCTCTATGGTCGGTCGCGGCCACGGGCGAGCGACCGGCGGGGTCCTCAACCGGCATGGCGCCGGTGCCGGTCGAGCCCCGGAAGGTGCCGGGGTCCGCGGACGCCCGACGCCTGGCCGATCGAAGTCCCTGTCGCGAACGCTACGCTCACAGGGTGACCGACCTCGAGCGGTTCCCCTGCGCGGGCCGGCCGATCAGTGTCCGCCGTCGCCGTGACCGGCGCGGTCGGGGTGTGCGCGGCATGATGCTGCCCCCGGACGTGCCCGCCTACGCGACCCGCGGCGACCGGTTCGACGACTTCGTGCTGGACGCGGTGGAGCACCTCGACCACCGCTGGTCGGGCGAGCTCGCCGACGTCGAGTTCGCGGTGGAGGACGTCCCACCGATCGCGGTCGGCGACGAGGAGATCCCGCTCGCGAGATACCAGCCGGCCGCGGGAAAAGGCCGGTCAGCGACCCCGCGGCGGATCGTCGTCTATCGCCGGCCGATCGAGGCCCGCACCGTCGACAACGAGGAGCTCGCCGAGCTGGTCCTCGACGCGATCATTCATGAGGTGGCCGAGATGATGGGCGTCGATCCGGCTGTGATCGACCCCGAGGGCCACGGCTGGGGCGACGAGGACTGACCGGAGGGCACCCGGTGGCATCGATCGCCACCGGGTACTTCCTGAGGGAGATCGTGACCAGGAACACCTCCCCGGCGGCGCACGTTCGTGTGCCGCCGAGGGCACCCGAGGGCACCACCGTCCACTCGTCCGCGGCCGCAGGCGGTGCCGATACCGGACGCCGCGCCCGCGTGCTTCCACTACGCGGTGTGCTTCAGGGCTACGCCTGGGGTTCACCGACGGCCATCCCGGCACTGTTGGGGGTGCCACCGACCGGTGACCCGGTCGCCGAGCTGTGGCTGGGCACCCATCCGGTGGCACCCGGACTGGTCGAGACGGCCAACGGGGTCCGGCCGGCGGCCGAGTTCGTGGGCGCCCTGCCGTTCCTGCTGAAGGTGCTCGCCGCCGATCGCGCCCTGTCGTTGCAGGTGCATCCGGATGCCACCCAGGCCGGGGCCGGCTTCGCCGCGGACGAGGCGGCGGGTCTCGCGCTCAACGATCCGCTGCGCCGCTACCGTGACCCCAACCACAAGCCGGAGCTGATCGTCGCGCTGACCCCGTTCCGCGCGCTCGCGGGCATCCGCGATCCCGCGCGCACCCTCGCCGTCGTCGCCGGCTTCGGCGTGCCCGCGCTCACCGCGGCCTTCGCCCCCCTGGTCACCGATCCGCGGGCGGGCGCGTCCGCCGTGCTGCGCCTGCTGCTGACCATGCCCGCCGCCCCCGCGAAGGCGCTGGTGGACGACCTGGTCGCCGCCGCCCGCCGGCACGTCGGTGCCCCAGCGCCGACCAGTCCCGCCGACCGCGCCGACCTGGCCGAACCAGCCGAACCGGCTGGCCCGCCGGACCTCGATGGCGATGATCTTTTCAGGGCGGCGGACCTGGTGGGACGGCTGGCCGCGGCCCATCCCGGCGACGTGGGGACGGCCGCCGCCCTTCTGCTCAACGACGTCACACTGGCGCCCGGCGAGGGGCTGTTCCAACCGGCCCGGCTGCTGCACGCCTACGTCGACGGGCTGGGGATCGAGATCATGGCGGCGTCCGACAACGTTCTGCGCGGTGGTCTGACCCCCAAGCACATCGATGTCGACGAGCTGCTGCGCATCCTCGACCCCACGCCGAGCGACGCCCCGGTCCAACCGCCCCGCCCCCTGCTCACCGGCCCGGGCGGCGAGCTCCACCGCTGGGATGTCCCGGTCGTCGACTTCGCCCTGACCGAGGCTGTCTGCACCGGCGGTGCTCTCGCGGTGGGCCGCCCGACGGTCCTGCTCGCGGTCGACGGCCAGGTCACCGCGACGATCACGGGGCCGGACGGGGGGCCGGTCGCCGGCGCCTGCGCACCCGAACGGGCGGTGACCGACGGTGACGCGACCGACCCGCCGCCCCTCACCCTGCGCCGCGGCGAATCGGCCCTGGTGACCGCCCCGGCCGACGTGGTTCTCTCCGGACACGGACGGGTCTTCCTGGCCGCCCCCGGCGACTGAACGCCCCTGGCCGGACGCCGACGCCTGACGCCACATGCCGGACACCGTCAGCGGTGGGGCTGTCAGCGGTAGGGGAGGCCGGGGTCGGCGACGGCGGGCAGCGCGTCCAGCAGGGTGGGCGCGCCGCGCAGGGGGATGACCGCGGAGAGGATCCGTGGCAGGCGTGGTCGCGTGCCGGCTCCGGCGGGCCCCGCGGTGGGCGGGGCGCCGGCGATGGCGGTGGCGATCAGCGGGCCGCCGGTGGCGGTGAGCCGGGCGGCGGGTGGTCGGGTGGGCTGCGCCACGACGGTGACCGAGCCAGCCCGTAGGCGCATGTCCGTGCCGTCCAGGCGGGCGGTGACCGGTCCCAGCGGCGCGGTGAGGACGAGGGCACCCGCGGCACCGGCGGGGACGGGGGGGACCGTGACGACCGCGTCGGCGGCCGTGCCGGCACCGGCGCTGGGGCCGTCCGGGTCGGTCAGGCCGACGCCGCGGCTGTAGCCGTCCAGGCCCGGGCGGCCGTCCGACGGTTCCAGTCGGGTGGCGCCCGCCCAGGTACGGACGCCTTTCCAGCCCGAGGCCAGCCCCAGCTCGGCGACCACCGGCGCACCGCCACCGCCGCCCGCCGCGGCCGCGGCTCCGTCGGGGTCATCGGCGCCGAGCGATTCGACGAGCAGCGCGCTGGCCGGGCCGGCGGGGAGCGGAACGGACACCCTGGTGACCCCGGCGGCCGGGACACGGACCCCGGCGAGTCCGGGCGGAACGTGCGGCCCGGCGGGAGTCAGCACGCTGATCCGGACCTTCGCGGACCCTTCCGGCGCGGCCAGGACAAGGGTGGAGTCGGGCGCCGGCGGGCCGGCGGGGACGACCACCCCGCCGAGCACCAGGCGACGTGCCGCCGGTGCGGTCGCGGGCACCAGCCGTGGCGCCGCGAACGGACCCTGCGCGCTCGAACGATCGACCATCCAGGTCAGCAGGCGGCCGGTCCGCACCTGGACGTCCACCGCGGTCACCGCGGCTTCCGGAGCGAAGGCGGCGAGCCGGCGAACGATCGCATGTCCGGGGGCGACGTTGACGTCCTGCCCGGGGGCGGCCGGCCCGTCGGTGAGGACCCGCACGCTGGCCTGCCCAGGGGTGTCGGCGAGATTCGCCAGCACGAGCAGCGGGTCCCGGCCGACCTCGGTGGACGGCCCGGCGAACCAGCTGCGGGCCCGCGGCGGGGCGCAGGCCGCCAGGGCCGGGCCGGCTCCGTCGCCGCTGGTGGTCACCGTCGCGGCGAGGCCTGCGGCCGAGGCGCCCCGTCCCGAGACCAGCCGGGCCCCGGTCCCCCCGCGATCCTGCGGTGCGAGCCGTAGCCATCCTCCACGTTCCCGGACGGACACCCCGACGCCACCCGACGCCGCCGGGGCCACCCTGACCTGCCCGTCACCGCCAGCCTCGGCGCCCAGGGCCACGTCGAGACGCACGGAACCGGGCAGCACGGCGTCGCGGGCACGTGGCTGGATGATCGTCGGGTCGGGGCAGGCCAGTTGCCGGACCCCGATCGACACCTGCGGTGGCACCCCGGGACCAGCACCTTCGTCGACGAGGAACGCACCTCCCAGGCCCATGACGGCCAGCGGTACGACCGTGCGCAGCACGATCCGCCGCGCCGAGCGGCTCCGCGGACCGGCCCTGGGGCCGCGGAGCCGCCCCAGGGCCGGATGATCGGTCATCGTGACCGTCCGATCAGGCGGGAGCGCAGACCGACGCCGGCCAGCGCGAGCAGCAGCAGGCCCAACGCCCCGATCTGCACGAGGGCCCGTAGGTGGGCCGCGGTGTCGTCCCGCTCGACGCGCACCTGGCTGCCGGCGGGCAGATCCGCGGGCAGGTGGAATCCGGCGGCCCACCCCCAGGCGGTGAATCGGGACAACGGTCGCCCATCGGCAAAAGCCCGCCAGCCGTTTCCCGCCGGCGTGGCCAGAACCAGCTCCCGCGCACCGTCGTCCCCCGCGGACCCGGCCCGCGTGGACCCGGCCCGCGTGGACCCGGCCCGCGTGGACCCGGCCCGTGGAGATGGGACGGCTGCTCGGGCGGGCAGCGCGCCGTCCGCGGGAAGGAGCCGGGCGGACCTCGGTGCGGCCATGAGCGCCTCGCCGCCGGCTGCCCGCCCGGCCGATCCGGAGCCGGAGGCAGCCGCGTCCGAACCGGAGGCATTGGCGTCGGAGCTGGGGGCAGCGGCGTCGACGATGTAGGCGGCCGGCGTGGTGGGTGGGGCGCCGGGACGAGCCGGGGCGACGGGTCCGCTGGCGGGGCGCCACAGCAGCAGGCCAGGCCGGGGGCGGTCGCGGACCAGGGCGGGGCTTTCGTCCAGGCGGTCGACGAGCGTGGCGGACGCGTCCGCGGTGGGCACGCCGACCGCGGCGACAGCGAGCAGCGGCAGCCAGCCGCCGGCCCGGTCGGATCCGCTGGTCAGACCGGTGACGACGGATGCGACGAAGTCGGCGGCCGGCCGTGGCGGCCCGACCAGGCCGGCGGGATAACGCTCGCCGGAGGCGGTGGCCAGGGCGTAGCGGACCAGGCCGGAGCGCTCGGACCGGTCCAGCAGGAGCAGGCGGGATCCGCGCGGTTCGGTGCGGATCCGGGCGAGGATCGCGCGGGCCACGGCCGAGGAGTCCTCGCCCGCCCGGCCCGCGGTGCCCGACCAGGCGGCCAGTGCCCCCGAGGCGCTGCTGCCCGACGAGGCGTCCTGGTCAGGATCGGTGCCGGCGGCAGCCGCGGCGGCGGCGGTCGAGTCGTCGACGCCGGCGGTGGCACGTAGCCAGGAGGCGGGGCTGCCGCGCCAGCGGGTGCCGCTGACCAGCCGGTCCGCGGCGAGGGCGACCGGGGTCGCCAGGATCAGGGTGGTCATCGCGACCGCGGTCGGTCGGGCGATCCGGCCCCGGCATGGCCGCTGCGGGTCGAGGGCCAGGGCGGCGGCGGCGAGCAACGCCGCGGCGAGCACGAGGCCGTACTGGGGTGCGGCCCACCATGCCTGCGCGGCGCCCACACGCCGGCCCGCGGCCAGCCGCGGCGTGATCAGCATCGCGGCCATCCCCAGCAGGAGCAGGCACCAGCCGGTGGTGGCGCTTCGGCGGGCCGTCGGGGTCGCGTGCCAACGTCCGATCAGCCAGCAGAACAGGCATCCGGCCAGCAGGCCCAGGTAGACCGAGGTCGGTCGGGTACCCGCACCGGCCAGCAACCCCAGCGCGGGGCGCGGCACGGCGGCCAGCGAGGTCACGGGGGTCGACCACGCGCCCGCCGGCAGCAGGGGGATCAGGGGGATCACCGAGCCGGCGAGTGCCACGGCCACGTCGGGCAGCCGGGCCGGGCGCACGAGCAGGACGCAGGCGACCAGCACGACCCAGGCGGGAGCGGCCAGCGGCGGGGCGCAGGCGACCAGAGCGGTCAGGCTCACCGCGAGTGCGAGCGCGGCGCGCGGACGGGCCCAGTGCGGCTCCCCGGGACCGACCGGTCCGCGCAGGACGGCGTCGGCGTGGGCCAGCACGAGTGGGAGCGCGACGAGCGCCCCGACGGTGTCGACCCGGCCGGCCAGCACAGCCGCGGTCAGCGCCGGGTTGAGCGCGTACCCGGCGGCCAGCGCGCAGCGCACGAGCGGACGGGACTGGCCTGGCGTCCACTCGAGCCGCCCGAGTGCCCGGTGCGCGCTCCAGCCAGCCAGGGCCGGTCCCAGGGCGAGCAGCAGCCAGCTGGCGGCCGTCACCCGGCCACCCAGAACGCTGGCGACCGCGGCGATCAGCGCGACGATCGGTGGGACCGGCTGCCCGCCGTCCAACGGTCCGACCAGCCCGTCCGGCCCGGGTAGTCGCCCTGACCACACCGCCGACCACAGCTCGCCCACGTCCGCGGGCATCGGCAGCCCGGCACCGAGGGCGTCCACCGGCATCGCGCGCATCGCCACCAGTCCGACGGCCGCGAGCGACACGACCAGGACCGCCACGGAACGGCCGCCCGAAGCGTCCGCGACAACAACCACCGGGGCCCCCGAGGCGCCACCCGATGCGCCGGTGCGCCGGAGTGGGGCTGGCCGGGTCGCGGTGGGACGGCTGACGGCAGACGGGCTCGCGGCCCGCGGGCCGGGCCTGTCGGGTGCGGCCAGCGGAGCGGCCCAGGCGGGCGGAGCGGGAGCGCGTGGGGCGGGAATCGACGGGGCGGGGGGCCGCGGCGTGGGTGGCGGAGGTTCCTGATGGGTCGACCGTCGGAGTGGACGGGCCGGGTGGACCAGGCCTCGCGGGAACAGCGAGCGGACGGCCCGCTGGGGCACCGTCCGGGTGCGGGCCGCACGTCGCCGCAGACGCAGGACGGCACCGGGCCGCCCCAGAACCAGGGCTGGCAGAGCGAGTTCGCGGGCGGCGAGCCGGCCGCGGCCGCGCGCCAGCAGGCGCAGGGCGCGCAGCAGGGTCATGCCCAGCAGGGCCAGCACGGCGGGGGCCAGCAGCGGCAGGGCGGTGTGGGCGAGTCCGATCCGCAGCGCCGCCACCCGCTCGGCGCGGCCCGGGTCGAGCCGGCCCGGCTGCGAGATCGGTTCGGTGAGCACGGCCATCGGGACGACGACGGTGCGAAGCCCGGCGCGGGCGGCCCGCCAGCCCAGGTCAAGATCGTGGGCGGCCGCGAGGGTGGGATCGAGTCCGTCCAGGCGCCGCCAGGCCCAGGAACGGGCCAGCAGCCCCCGCCAGGAGACAGCCAGGACGTCGCGCACGCCGTCGTGCTGCCCGTGGTCGGGTGTGCAGGCGCGGATGCCGGTGTGCCGCCGTCCGGCCCGGTCGACGCTCGCGCCGACCTCCAGCAACCGCGGCGCCGCGACGCCGCGGCGCAGCTTCGGGCCGAGCACCGCGGCTCCGGGATCGACCCGGGCGTACGCCAACAACGTGCGCAGGGTGTCCGCCGCGGGCACGGTGTGCTGGTCGAGCAGCCAGACGAATCCGCCGGGGGGCGGGCCGCCAGCGAGATCGAGGGCGGCGGCGACCGCCGCGCCCAGGGGTGTACCGGCGGGCAGGCAGAGCACCAGGTGCGCGCTCGACGACGCCGCGGAGCTCGCCGCAGGTGCCTGCGCCCCGAGATGGACCTCGACCACACGCAGGTCGACCGCCTGGTCGAGCACCTGATCGTCGAGCCGCCGAGCGGCGCCGGACGGCCGCCTCGGCACCGGCACCGGCACCGGCCCGGGCAGTGCCGACGCCCCGGGCAGTGCCAACGGCGCGGCCAACGGGATGGACCTGGTCGCCTCGGCGCGGTCGGCCGCGATCACGACGACCGCCACCACCGCGACGGTGCTCGGGGGCGCGCCGGGCGGCGGCAGACCCACCGGCGGCGGGCTGTTCACCCCCCGCCGGACGTCCTCCACTGCCCGACGTCAGACTGCTCGGCGCCGCTGCTTGCGTCGTTCCCGTTCGGACATGCCACCCCAGATCCCGAAACGCTCATCGTTTTCCAGGGCGTATTCCAGGCATTCAGGCCGGACCTCGCAACCGGAACAGATGCGCTTGGCCTCCCGGGTCGACCCGCCCTTCTCCGGGAAAAAGGCTTCCGGGTCGGTCTGGGCGCACAGGGCACGCTCCTGCCATTCCATCGCCTCGCCGAGCAGATCGCCCAGGCCAAGGTCGATCACCGCGGCAAGATCGCCCGATGGGTCGTCGAGGGGCGCGTCATCGAGCAGGTCCTCGACGTCGTCCTCGTTGTCCTGAACGCCCTCGCCCTCCCGGACGTCCAGGCCCTCCCGGACGTCCAGAGCCTCCCGGACGTCCAGAGCCTCCCGGACGCCTGACTCCTCCCGGACCTCGAGCGTGTCCCGGACGTCGATGCCCACCGCGGTGCCCACCGTGTCCGCCCGGTCGGCGACATCGTGGTCGCCGCCAACCGAACGCAGATGACCGACCTCGCGGGCGCCGACATGGCTCCCGGACGGCTGGACGGGCAGGCCGGGACGGGCGGACCCGACCCCGGCGACCACCGACCGCGGCTGCGGTGTGGCCTGTGTGTGTCGTTCGGCGAGCACCCGCTCGGAGTGATCACCGAACGGGTCATGCTCAGCGGGACGCTCGACGTCCGCGAGGACGGTGTGGACGCCCGCGTCGGTGTGCTCCATGGGGACTCCTCCAGACCCGTCGCGGTGCGGTCGGCCACCCCCTGGGCGCCGGCGCGCAGGTGCTGGTTCCACACCGGCAGGGCATCGCTCTACCGCACGAATCCCGCCAGCAAGGGGAATGACACGCCGGTAATTACACGCGCCGAACCCGGTCGCGTCAACCCCACCGGCGCAACATCTTCTACAACCAGCGATGAGAACATAGCTCACAGTCACTGCACACCATCACTGCGGGTCCGGACAACCGCCCGATCAGTAACGGAGCGCAATCGGTATGGCGACGATGCTCGCATTATTGCGTGCGACCGGACCGGACAAGAATGCCCAAACGGGCAAACCTGCGACCAGACGTATCACCCCTTTCGATGTATGCCAGACGGTCCAGTCATCTATTCAAATCCGTTTGACTACCTAGAGTAATTTCCAGTCCGAGACATGGCGGGTGTCAGGACACCACCGGCAGCATGGTTCGGACGGGGCCTCCTCGGGCAGCATGAAAGCGCTCGTCCGGGACCCGCCCATAGGTGGTGGTCCGTTGCCGAGCGGGACGACCCGCCGATGCCGCCAGCTCCTCGAGTTCGGCCACCGAGCGACGTGAACCGTGCTGGGAGCCCGCCATCCGGCTGATCGTCTCCTCCATCAGCGTGCCGCCGAGATCGTTGACTCCACCGCGCAGGACCTCGCGGCAGCCGTCGACGCCGAGCTTCACCCACGAGCACTGGATGTTGTCGATCGAACGGTGCAGCAGGATGCGGGCCATCGCGTGCACCGCCCGGTTCTCCTGGACGGTGGGGCCGGGACGGGCGACGCCGGCCAGGTAGATCGGCGAGGAGTGGTGGACGAACGGCAGTGCCACGAACTCGGTGAAGCCACCGGTCTCGTCCTGGATGGAGCGCAACAGCCGAAGGTGGGCGACCCAGTGCGTCGGCGTGTCGACGTGGCCGTACATCATCGTGGCCGTCGAACGCAGGCCCACCCGGTGCGCCGTCGTGATCACCTCGACCCAGCTGGCGGTCGGCAGCTTGCCCTTGGTCAGCACCCAGCGGACCTCGTCGTCGAGGATCTCCGCGGCCGTTCCCGGCACCGAGTCGACGCCCGCCTCGCGTGCCGCGGTCAGCCAGTCGGCGATGGACATTCCCGTTCGGGTGACCCCGTTGAGCACCTCCATCGGCGAGTAGGCGTGCAGGTGCAGACCGGGCGCGGCCTTCTTGATCTCACGGGCGAGGTCGAAGTAGGCGCTCCCGGGCAGATCCGGATCGATCCCGCCCTGCATGCAGACCTCGGTGGCGCCGATCGACCACGCCTGCGCGGCCCGGGTGGCCACCTCCGACAGCGACAGCGTGTAGGCGTCCGCGTCCCCTCGGCGTTGTGCGAACGCGCAGAACCGGCAGCCGGTGTAGCAGACGTTGGTGAAGTTGATGTTGCGGTTGATGATGTAGGTGACGTCGTCGCCCACCGCGTCCCGGCGAAGGCCGTCCGCGAGCAGGCAGAGCTCCTCCAGCGCCGCCCCGCGCGCGCCGAACAGGGTGAGCGCCTCGTCGTCGCGCAGACCCGCCGGGTCGGTGCCGGCGTGGCGCAACGCGGCCCGCACATCCGGATCAAGACGCTCCACCCCGGACGCACCACCCGCGGACGCACCACCGTCGGTCGCGCGGCGGCCCGTGCCGATCACGCCGTCGGCACCGGTCCCGGCGGCGCTGACCTGGGCACGCAGCGACTCCCAGTCGCCGTAGACGGTGTCGAAGTCGGCGCGGGCGGCGTTGTGCCGTCCGACCGTGTCGACCTCGGTGTGCAGGTCGACGCGGCCGGAGTCCACCAGGCCGCCGTCGGGCTCCTGCCAGGGCCGTCCGACGGGACGCACCGGCTGCGCCAGCAGGCCGTCGGGGCCGGCGAGGGCGGCCACGTGCCCGGCCACGCGCGGGTCGATCCACGGCTGCCCCAGGTGGGACGGATAGACCGTCAGCCGGGGTCGCAGGGTGAAACCGGCCTGCGCCGTCGCCGCCCGCAGCACGTCCAGGTCGGGCCAGGGCCGCTCGGGGTTGACGTGGTCCGGGGTGACCGGGGAGACGCCGCCCCAGTCGTCGATGCCGGCCGACAGCAGCAGCGCGCACTCGGCGGTGTCGACCAGGTTCGGCGGAGCCTGCACCCGCAGGCCGGGCCCGAGCACGAGTCTGGTCACCGCCACGGCGGCGGCCAGTTCCGCGGCGCCCACGTCGGGCACGGCGCGCATGGCGGTGTCGTCCTTGGCCCGGAAGTTCTGGACGATCACCTCCTGGATCGCACCGTAACGCCGGGCCTGGTCGCGCAGCTCGAAGATGGTCTCGGCCCGCTCGGCGCGGGTCTCCCCGATCCCGAGCAGCAGACCCGTGGTGAACGGGATCGACAGCCGCCCGGCGTCGGTGAGCGTGCGCAGCCGCACCGCGGGGTCCTTGTCCGGCGAGCCGAAGTGCGCACCGCCCGGCTGGGACCACAGGCGGCTCGCGGTCGTCTCCAGCATCATGCCCATGGACGGCGCCACCGGCTTGAGCCGGGCCAGTTCCGTCCAGCTCAGCACGCCCGGGTTCAGATGCGGCAGCAGCCCGGTCTCCTCCAGCACCGCGATGGCGGCGGCGCGCAGGTAACCGAGCGTCGAGTCATAGCCGTGGGAGTCGAGCCACTCGCGGGCCGCGGGCCAACGATCCTCGGGCCGGTCGCCCAGGGTGAACAGCGCCTCGGCGCAACCCGCCGCCGCCCCGGCCCGGGCGACCTCGAGCACCTCGTCCAGGGACAGGTACGGCGCGTCCAGCCGGTGCGGGACGGTGGCGAACGTGCAGTAGTGGCAGCGGTCCCGGCACAGCCGGGTCAGCGGGATGAACACCTTCGGCGAGTAGGTGACGACCCCCGGCCGTCCCAGCGAGGCCAGCCCCGCGTCCCGCACCCGCCCCGCCGACGCGCACAGATCGACGAGATCGTCGCCGCGGGCCGCCAGCAGCACCGCCGCCTCGACCGCGTCCAGAGTGGCGCCGTCCCGGGCCCGGCGCAGCGCCCGACGCAGCGCCGACGCCGACGGCGCGGCGGACTCGTCCCCCGGCCCGGGGAGCGTCCCACCGGGTGGGGTGACGGTCCGACCGGGCGGGGCGGCGACGGGCTCGGGCGGCGCGACGCTCCTGCCCGGCGTGCGGTGCGGCGCCGTGGGCAGGTCGCTCTCGCCGTCGGATGTCGCCGCCGTAGTCGTCATGGCTTCCTCGGTTTCCGCTCCCGATGGGCAGCGGCCGGGGCGCCCGCCGGCGGGTCGGCAGACACCCTGGTCCGCCGCCACCGGCGTCTCGAAGGTGCACGGATGTCGCAGGTACAGGTCTCGCAGGTACAGGTCTCGCAGGTGCCGATGTGGCAGGTGCTGATGTGGCAGGTGCGGGCCGGCGGGGTCAGGCTGGCAGTGGGATCAGGCTGGCAGTGGGATCAGGCTGGTGGGGTCACCTGGTTCGCCCGCCAGCCCGTGGCCGGCTGGCGGAGGCGATCGAGCGTGCCGATCAGCATGTTTGTCCGGGAGCGGGCGGCGAGCGTGGCGGTGGCCTCCCGGGCGCGGCGCAGGCGGGCATCGTCCCCCTGCACCGAGGTCGCCGCCGTACTGCGCCGCTGAGCCCGGTGCGCGGCGACGACCTGGGGGGCCCGCGCTCCGGCAAGCGCGCGGTTGAGCGAGGCGGACAGGGCTTCGAGGCTCTTGGTGGTCCTGATCTCGGACATGACGGTCCTTCCAGCGACGTGGAGAGCTCAGGCTCATCTCACTGCGCTCTCTAAGCCGAATCAAGAGATGTCGGGTGACAGATGCCACATCCGGCCGGCGAACATGCCGGCCGGGCCGTGGCCACAGGGGGCTCATCCCCCCGAACGCCGCATTCACCCGACCCGTTCGGCCACAGCCGGGGTCCACCACCTGCGAAAATCCGCGAATCGCACGATCAAGTCAGACAATTGCCACATAAAAAGTGATTTACCTCACGTGCAAATCTGGCAGGTGTGTGAATTCCGGCAGCTGGGTATGGCAGCGGAGCCGGTTGTGCGCTGATCCGAATCTCTCGGCTGCGCGGGCCAAAGTCGCTAGGCTGACCGGGTGCCACGAAATCGCCAGGACGTCCCCCGCGAGGAGCGGATCGACGCGTTGCTCGCAGTGGCCGAAGAGCAGTTCCTGGCCCGGGGCTTCGCGGCTACCTCCATCGCGGAGATCGCCCGCTCCGCGGGCATCGAACCCGGCAGCGTGTACTGGTACTTCCGCTCGAAGGACCACGCGTTCGCCGCGGTGCTGAACCGCCTGCTCGACGTCGAGGTCGAGCGGATCGCCGCGCTGCCCGGCGACCCGGCCGAGCGCCTGTTCCTCGCACTCGACTCCGTGGAGCGTCGACGTACGCTGCACCCCTGTGTCGCCGAGCGCGCCCCGCATGCCGAGCCGATCATGGAGTACCACGAGCGGCTGCACTCGTGGCTGCACGAACTCGCCCTCGCCGCCGTGCACGACTTCGTCCCCGCCGCCGATCGGGCACTGGCCGCCGACGCGGTCGTCGCGACCATCGAGGGTGGCCTGGCCAACCCGGCTCCGAGCCGGCCCACCAGCCACCTCGTGCACTTCCTGCTCACCGCGTTCTGCCAGGACGCCCCGCTACCAGCCAAAACGGAGTTCAGCGGCTGGGTGGCGCCGCTGTTCGCCCGGCCGAACCTCGGCTCGGAGAACCCGCCCCACCCGCTCTGATCCGACCTGGTGGCGCCGCCCGCGCCCGCCTCGGGCGAGCGCGGACCGATCCGCGTGACGCACCGGCGGCGCCGGGATGCCAGGATCACCGGTTGTGAAGGTGACAGCTCTGGCCGGCGGGATCGGTGGCTCCCGCTTTCTGCTCGGCGTGCAGGCCGCCCTGCCCGACGCCGACATCACGGTGATCGGCAACACCGGTGACGACATCACCCTGCATGGCCTGCGCATCTGCCCCGACCTCGACACGGTCATGTACACCCTGGGCGGCGGCATCTCCGCCGAACGCGGCTGGGGTCGCGAGGACGAGTCGTTCGTCGTCGCCGAGGAACTCGCCGCCTACGGGGTCGGCCCGGCCTGGTTCGGCCTCGGTGACCGGGATCTCGCCACCCACCTGGTCCGCACCCAGATGCTCGACGCCGGCCATCCGCTGTCCGACGTCGTGGCCGCCCTGTGCGTGCGCTGGAAGCCCGGTGTGCGCCTGCTGCCGATGTGCGACCAGCGGGTCGAGACCCACGTCGTCCTCGAGGATGAGCAGGGTCAGCGCGCGGTGCACTTCCAGGAGTGGTGGCTGCGGATGCGGGCCGGGGTGCCCGCGCGGTCGATCGTCGCGCTCGGCGCCGAGCGGGCGACACCCGCCCCCGGTGTGCTGGACGCCATCGCGGACGCCGACGTGGTGCTGCTGCCCCCGTCCAACCCGGTCGTGTCGATCGGCACGATCCTGGCCGTGCCCGGCATTCGCGACGCCCTCGCCGCGACCTCGGCCCCGGTGGTCGGCATCTCACCGATCATCGGTGGAGCCGCGGTACGTGGCATGGCCGACGCCTGCCTGGCCGCGATCGGCGTCGAGACGTCCGCCCAGGCCGTCGGCCGGCACTACGGCGGACGAGGCCGCACTGGCTCCCCATCCGCCGGTGCTGGTGCTGGTGGCACGGACGGTGCTGGTGGCGCCGTGGGGACGGCAGGGCTGTTGGACGGGTGGGTGGTGGACACCGCGGACGCCGACACGGTCGTGCCCGGGGCCACCGTGGTCTCCCGTCCACTGTTCATGACGGATCTGACGGAGACCGCCGCGATCGTCGGCACCGCGTTGGACCTCGCCGGTGTCTGAGCTCGCCGACCTCGCGACCTCCGACCTCGCGACCTCCGGCGGTGTGGCGTCCGGCGGTGTGGCGTCCGGCGGTGTGGCGTCCGGCGGTGTGGTGGCGGGGACGGGACACGGCGGGCCGCCGAGTGCGGCTCTGGAGATCCACGGGCTGGCCGGGTTCGGGGAGATCCTGCCCGGCACCGATCTGGCCGAGGCGGTCGCGGCGGCGGTCACGGCGGGCGATCGTCCGCTGGCCGACGGAGACGTCCTGGCCGTCACATCCAAGATCGTCTCCAAGGCGGAGGGTCGACTGGTGCCCGCCGGGGTCGACCGGGAGGCCGCCCGACAGGCCGCGATCGACGCCGAATCGGTACGCGAGGTGGCAAGCCGCGGACCCACCCGCATCGTCGAGACCCGCCACGGCCTGGTGCTCGCGAGCGCCGGGGTGGACGCGTCGAACGTGTCCGGCGACTGGCTGGCCCTGCTCCCCCTGGACCCGGACGCCAGCGCCGCCCGGTTGCGCGCCGGCCTCGCCGACCGGCTCGGCGTGGACGTCGCGGTCGTCATCACCGACACCGCCGGACGTCCCTGGCGCCGCGGCCTGACCGACCTCGCCATCGGCGTCGCCGGGATGTCCGCCCTGCGCAGCCACATCGGCGAGGTCGACGGCTACGGCAACGAACTCGGCATGACCGAGGTCGCCGAGGCCGACGAACTCGCCGCCGCCGCAGACCTGGTCAAGGGCAAACTCGGCGCGACCCCGGTGGCGGTCGTGCGCGGCTACGGCCGCCTGCCCGAGGACGGCACGGGCGCCCGGGCCCTCGTGCGCCCCAGCGACGAGGACATGTTCCGCCTCGGCACCCTGGAGGCCCGCCGCGCCGCCCTGACCGAGCGCCGCACGGTCCGCGAGTTCAGCGCCGCCCCCGTCGACCCCGCCGCCGTCGAACGGGCCGTGGCCGCCGCCCTGACCGCCCCCGCCCCACACCACACCACCCCCTGGCGCTTCGTCCTGGTCAGCGAACGCCGCACCGCCCTGCTCGACGCGATGGCCGACGCCTGGGCCCAGGATCTGCGTCGGGACGGCTTCGACGACGCGCAGATCGCCCGCCGCCTCCAGCGCGGGGACGTCCTGCGCCGCGCCCCCCAACTGATCATCCCGATCATGGTGCTGGACGACGCGCACCCCTACCCCGACGAGCGACGGGCCCGCGCCGAGGAGCGCATGTTCACCGTCGCCGTCGGCGCCGGCGTGCAGAACCTCCTCGTCGCCCTCGCCACCGAGGGACTCGGCTCCTGCTGGGTGTCCTCCACCCTGTTCTGCGCCGAGGTCGTCACCCGCACCCTGGACCTCCCCGACACCTGGATCCCCGTGGGCACCGTCGGCATCGGTCACCCCGCCGCCCCCACCGCCCCCCGCCCACCTCGCTCCCCCGCCGACTTCCTCCTCCACCGCTGACCCCGCCCCCGCACCACCTCCCCACC